>SKKS01000098.1 GCA_007123625.1 Paracoccaceae bacterium | reverse complement strand
TGCCGATGTGGCGGCAGCGCCCGGCAGCGATGTGTCTGCTTCGAATGACCCGGTGATGGACGCCCTGGTGACGGATGAACCGGTGACGGATGACGTGGCTTCGGTTTCGGAACAGCCCGCCGACGTCGCGCCGGATCCTCCCGAGCACGATGTGGCGGACGCAGCCGCCCCGCCGCAGAGGGACGCGCAGCCTGCGTCCGGTACGGATAGCGCCACTACGGAAGCCTCGGACACCGAAACACCGGAAACAGAAACACCGGATGCCGCGTTGGCGGAACCGGATCCCGCAGATGTTGACGTGTCAGTGCCCGAAGCTGTTGACACCGGGTCCGCCGATGCAAGGACGTCAGCCCCCGAACTCGAACCGGACGGCGCAGAATCCGGGCGGGCGTCTGTCGAATCGCTGGAAATCCCGGATCCGACGTCCGCTAAGCCTGTATACGAGACATCGCAGGAGGTGCCGGACGCCGCTTCGGACGTGACCACCGTTGCCGCCCCTGCGACGGGCGCGGAGGTCGAGTCAGCACCGGTTGATGCTCTGCCTGCCTACCGGATTGCGGTTCTTCTGCGTGGGGCGGAGCGTGCGACGATGCAGCCACCGCCGCCTGAATTCGATGCGTTGCTGCGGCGGATGGATGCCTTGCTTGACCGCATGTCAAAAGCCGGGGGCGCTGCGCGGTGGTAATGCGCGCGCGAGACGGCGCGGTCGGGAAAAACCCTGATTGCCCCTTGCTCCCGGCGCGGAATCGGTTAGATACGCGGGTGTTCGGGCTATAGCGCAGCCTGGTAGCGCGTCCGTCTGGGGGACGGAAGGTCGCAGGTTCGAGTCCTGCTAGCCCGACCAAAACTTACCATCACATCGAAAGAACGAACACCGGTAACCCCGCATGCGGGGCTTCCGCATGTGTGCAGCGCTGTGTAGAAAGCGCCCGAGCAGTTACAGCCGCAGGGAAAACGTCATGACCGAAGCGAACGGCGTTTTGCCGGATACCATGTTGGACGCGATGATCACTGCAGGCCGGATATCAGCCGATGTTCCGGTGCGCCCCGATCAGGTCCAGCCGGCCAGCCTTGATCTGCGGCTTGGGCAAGTGGCCTATCGCGTGCGCGCCTCGTTCCTGACGGGGCAGGGGCGGCGGGTCGCTGACCGGCTGGCGGACTTTGAAATGCACCGGATGCAGCTGACTGACGGGGCGGTGCTGGAAAAAGGGTGCGTCTATGTGATTCCGCTGATGGAATCGCTGGCGCTTGCCCCCGAGGAACAGGCGGTGGCGAATGCCAAAAGCTCGACCGGGCGGCTGGACCTGCTGACGCGGGTCATCACCGACGGCGGGACCGAGTTCGACCGCGTGACAGCAGGCTACACCGGGCCGCTTTATGCCGAGATCTGCCCGCGGTCGTTTTCGGTGCTTGTCCGTCCGGGCATGCGGCTGAACCAGATCCGCTTTCGCCGCGGGCAGGCTACCCTGGACGATGCCGCATTGGCCGCGTTGCACGCGCGCTCTGGCCTGGTTTCGGGAACGCCGGTGATTGCGGGTGGGCTGGGGTTTTCGGTCGATCTGCAACCGCAAGAGGGCGGGTTGGTCGGCTATCGCGCGCGCCCGCACACGGGCGTCATCGATCTGGACCGAATCGGTGCGTATGATCCGGCAGAGTTCTGGGACCGGCTGCGCGCCGACAAGGAGCGGCTTATCCTGGATCCGGGCGCGTTCTATATCCTTGTCAGCCGCGAATGCGTGCATATTCCGCCCGACCATGCAGCGGAAATGGCGCCCTATCTGGCCATGGTGGGCGAATTCCGGGTCCACTACGCAGGGTTCTTCGATCCGGGGTTCGGGCATGCCGCCGCCGGAGGAGAAGGCGCGCGCGGCGTGCTTGAAGTGCGCTGCCACGAAGCTCCCTTTGTCCTTGAACACGGGCAGGGGGTGGGCCGACTGGTGTACGAGCGTATGGCCGCCCCGCCGGAACGGCTTTATGGTGCAGGTATCGCGTCGAACTATCAGGGGCAGAAGCTCAGGCTGTCGAAGCATTTCCGACAGGGCTGACAGCGTGCCAAGACGTTGGTGTGATCCACGCGGCCCTTTGACGTGATCGCGTCAGGTGCGCAGAAGCCTGACCACCGGACGGTGCAACAGCCAGGCCAGCACCGCGCCACAAGCCGCACCCAACCCGTTCGCGACCATGTCGCCGACCGAACGTTCGCGCCCGAACCACGGCTGCACCAGCTCGATCGCAATTCCCAGCGCGATCGCCAGCGGCACAAGCCACACCCATCGTTGCGGCCGCAAGACCGCCAGCGGCAGAACGAACGCGGCGAAAGCCGCGAAATGATGCAACTTGTCGCTGCCCGGCACCTCTGACGGCATGTTGTCCGGTGGTGTGAGCGTCGCCACCAGTATCCCCGACAGGATCAGAACTGTCACCAGTGCGCCCAGACGTTCCGGTCGCCACCGCGTGCCCGCGTCGTTGGACGCCACCGCGGCGGTCTTGGTGGGGACATGTTTCGTTTTCATGGCCGCGTGTCGCATTCCCGTGCTGCGGGCGCAAGCCTTGGCGCTTCACGCTCTGGAGAAACGGGCAACGACCCGCTCAGGCGGGCACCACATCGCTGTGCGCGCGGTGCATGTAGGTCCGGATGCGCTCCAGCGCACGTTCTTCGAGCTGGCGCACCCGCTCTTTGGAAATCCCCATCTCCTGCCCCAGTTCATTAAGGGTGCAGGGATCGTCTTGCAGGTGCCTGCGTGCGACGATATCGCGCTCGCGTTGGGGCAGGGTGCGGACCGCTGCGTGCAGCAGGGTACGGCGTCGTGTGGTTTCAAGTCGCCCAAGGACCGCATCTTCGGTCGGCGGCATGTCGTCTTCGAGCGCTTCCTGCCATTCGCGCCCGTCCTCGTCATCCGATTGCGGCGTGTTCAACGAAAGATCGGGCCCGGACATGCGCCCCATCATGATTTCGACCTGATCGATGGGGACATCGAGTTCGCGCGCCACGGCGTGGCTGATCGCCTCGCGGCGGGCGGGGTCGTCCTCGGCGCGGGCCTGCAAGCGTCGAAGATGGAAGAAAAGCTTCTTTTGCGCGGCATTGGTGCCGGTGCGGACCAGCGACCAGTTCCGCATCACATATTCCTGCATCGACGCGCGAATCCACCAGGTAGCATAGGTCGAAAAGCGCGCGCCGTTGTCGGGGTCATATTTTTCAGCCGCGCGCATCAGGCCCAAGTTGCCCTGCTGTATCAGGTCGTCGAAGGGGACCGCGTAGCGCCGGAATCGGCCTGCGATCGACACCGCAAGCCTGGCATAGGCCTCGATCAGTCGATGGAGTGCGGCCTCGTCCCGGCTGTCGCGCCAGGCGACTGCCAGCGCGTGCTCGGTTTCCGCATCAAGCATGGCGCGGGCCATGGATTGGCGGATGAAGCGGCTCAGATGCGGGTCACGGTCGGACATTGTGATACTCACTGTATCGGATCGAAACTAATTGATATCGTATCGCTACTAAATGGCCGTCCCCTTGTCAAGCGCAACAGGTGGGATTACCTCGGGATCATGCAAACGAGGGCAGATCCAGCCATGTCCGACTCCGCAGTGACCGATGAGGATTGCGCCGATCTAATCGTGCATCTTGCACGATTGGCGCAGGGTGGACCGGCGGCGACCCGGTTAAGCGCGGCGCAATGGACGGCGTTGAGGTATTTTGCGCGGGCCAACAGGTTTTCGCGCACCCCTTCGGCGTTTTCCGAGTTTCATGCAACGACTCGCGGCACCGCCTCGCAGACGGTGAAATCTCTGGTGACACTGGGGTTGCTGCGGCGGTGTTGCAACGAAAGCGACGGGCGCAGCGCCTTGATCGAGGTGACCGACGCGGGGCACGCGACACTGGCCGATGACCCGCTTGCGGACCTTCGCAAGGTGCTGGAAACCTTGCCTGCCGAACAACGCACGGCGCTGGCATCCACCTTGCGTGTAGCGACCGGGGCGCTGGCCCAGGTGCGGGCGGCGCCGACCTTCGGACGTTGCGACGCTTGCACCCATTGCGCTCCGAATGACCAAGGCGCTTATTGCCATTGCACCCAGTCCATGTTGGCCACCGCCGAGATGCAGGCGCTCTGCATCGACTTTTCGCCAAGGGCGCGTCCGGGGTCTGCTGCCTAATGTTGCTTTTCCCGGGACGGTCGGGTGACTGCCAATGAGGCATAAGCATGCACACCCGAGGTTTGGTGCGTACACCGTGACGCGCCGAACAAGAGAAAGCCCCCATCAAGCAGGCTGAGATTACTGACAACCCCGTTCATTTTGGCCCGATTATTGTGTGTGCCTGATGGTGATTTGAGGTTTTTGCCCTCGTTTCATTCTGTCAGCGGGTGATTTTTCCACGCTGCCATTGCAATGTTCTTGGTGTTCTGGGCTCCGGCGTCGAAGAGGGCTTGCCATCTGACGCCCTTCAAGCCGCGATATGCGCGCATATCGGTGGCCTTGGAACTGCTTGCCATGTGCGACGCGAGCCGACTTCACCGATCACTTCACCATGATCCCGCCACTTTGCTGCGCAGCCAAAAGGCGCGCCGCATTTGATTCAATACCCTGAAGTTTTGCGCTGCTGACCCCATGTGCCGCGCAACCCGGCGTTAAGCCCTCTCGCGTATCCACCACAGTCTCGGGTCCGGCTCTGCCGGTTGTGGTGAAAGGGTGAAATCATGGGAACAGAAACATCCCGCTTGCGGGCTGGATGGAGTATTGTGTGCCGTCGTTCTGGATTGCTTGGATTGGTGCTTGGGCTGGGACTGCTTGCGGCGCTGGCAGCCGGGTCGGTCGCGGCACAAAGTGCACTCGTCATAAACAGTGACCGAGGCGGGGTGCTCAACCAGTATGCACAAAGAGTGTCACAGCTCTCTCAGTCCGGGCAGCGGGTGGAACTACGCGGCACCTGCTATTCGGCATGCACGATGTATCTGGGTCTGCGCAATGTCTGCATACACCCGAACGCACGCTTCGGTTTTCACGGGCCCAGTCGCCGCGGAAGACCGCTACCACTGCAAGAGTTCGACAGATGGTCGCACATGATGGCAAACCACTACCGCGAGCCGTTGCGGTCTTGGTTCCTGAGCACGGCCCGCCACCAGATATCAGGCTATCACCGCCTCAGCGGCGCGCAGCTGATCTCGATGGGGTATCCGCGCTGCTGATGACACTGCTGCCCAGCGACGGGAAGCCGCCGGGCAGCACGCCTTTATTGCGTATCAGGCGTGGAACCACCGCCACCGGCCGCGGCAACGCCGGCAGCTACCACCGTAGCCCCGATGCCGAGAGCAGGCCCCAGACCACCGAGGAGCGGAACGAAGCCGGTAACCTCTTCTCCTGTAGCAGCGGCCAGACGCTGCGTGCCACAGCGCACCAGAACCTGGCTGCGATCTTCGGACCAACGCGCGCTGGAAATTACGCGATCACCGCATGCAGCGCTGTTGACAGCGATCTGCATGGCTTCGGCATCGCTTTCCTCGGTCTGCGCCGCAGCGCCGGACATCAGCCCCCCCGCCAGGATTACGCCTGCGGCAACTAAAGAAATTCTGATCATCACAATACTCCTGAGTAGCATTCTATCGAGAGCTTATCACACATTGCTGCGCGCGCACAGCACTCAGTCCGGACAAGACGTGACAATTCGTCCCGCCGGGCAATTCTTCGGCAGTGCTGCGGCGCGTGCAGACAATAAGCCTGTTTCAGGGTTGCCCCGGGGCTGTAGCCCTCAGGTTCGCCTCGCGGACCCAGGTGCTGTCCAGATACCCGACCTCGGGCGAGATCCACTGCCGACTCCGCTGTACCCGGTCCGTGCTGTCGAACCAATAGTTGTTGGTAAAGCTCGCAGTGTCGCTGTGACAGGTTTCCTGCAGCAGCCTCTGTCCGTTTCCGCCGCTGCTTCCCTGGCGCATGCTGCAGGTGAAGGACAGGAAAACGTCCTTGGCATCGCTGTTCAGATAGCGCATGCGCCGTGCATAGTCCTGTGCCGTCGTCCCCTGCATCGCGGCGCCTGTGCCGCGGACATCGGCGGTCATCAGATCGTGGCCCAGCCCGCGTGTCGCCACCACAATACCATCTGTCAGCGAAACCGTGACGCCGTCGGCCGTGCGCCAGGTCGACACCCCGGCATTCGTGGCCGCAGGCAACAGGATCGCGGCGGCGCCGGTCGAGGGGATATCGACCCGCAGGAACCACGCATCGGATGCACGCGCGGGCACCGCGACGTCCATTTCATTGCCCGGCAGGGGCGGCCACTCCGTGCTGCAGGCGTTCAGCACAGCAGCCGCTGCAAGAAGAATGACGGATTTCGCGCGCATGAAGCTCATCTCCAGAACTGACCCCAGGTCGCCTCGAGCGGCGTTGCGCGCACCCCGCGCACGGTCTCGTAAAGCCGCCCCGGCACGATCAGTCGCGCGCCACCATCGCGCTGGGTACCGCGCAGGGTGAGGTCTGTCCGATCGCGGCGGGGTGTACCCGAGACCCAGTCCAGCGGAATGGTCAACCGGATACCCTTGTCAAAAGACCCTTCGCCGAAATCCGAGGCCGAGACATTTGTGAAAGTGGCAAACGCACCGACCCGCCAGCCATTGTCGAACTCGCGTGACAGCGTCAGTGTGGCGCCGTAGTCACCCGCCAGATATCTGCCGATATCAACCTGAGCATGATAGCCGTCGCGGAATGCATAAT
>SKKS01000086.1 GCA_007123625.1 Paracoccaceae bacterium | reverse complement strand
CTAAAAATTAGGCAAGCAGCCAGCACTTCGCGCGCATTGTCAGCATACCGCGCCTGAGCGTATAGATGTTCGGCACACGGAGCGAGGCCCCATGACGTCACAGCCCGGCCCCCGGACGGCCATCATCATCGTCGCCGCAGGGCGCGGCACCCGTATAGGTGGCAGCGTGCCCAAACAATGGCAGGATCTGGCCGGACAGCCGGTTCTGGCGCATACCCTGAACGCGCTGCGCCCGCTGGCGACCGGGCCGCTGGTGCTGGTGCTGCACCCCGATGATCTGGCCCGCGCCGTCGCGCTGGGTCCAGGGGCGCGCATCGTCACGGGCGGGTCCAGCCGCACGCAGTCGGTGCGCAATGCGCTCGAAGCGCTGGCCGAATCGCCGCCCGAGAGGGTGTTGATCCACGACGGCGCGCGACCGCTGGTCTCGGCCCGGCTGGTGGGGCGGGTGCTGGACGCGCTCGAACACAGCCCCGGCGCCGCGCCTGCGCTGGCGGTTACCGATGCACTGTGGCGCGGCACGGCGGGACTTGTGCGCGGCACTGCCGACCGCGCGGACCTGTTCCGCGCCCAGACCCCGCAGGGGTTCCGCTTCGACGCGATCCTTGCGGCCTATCGCGCGCATGCCGGCGAAGCCGCCGACGATGTGGAAATCGCCCGGGCAGCCGGGCTTGACGTGGCGATTGTCGAGGGCGAAGACGACAACATCAAGCTGACGTGGCCTGCAGATTTCGACCGGGCGGCCCGTCTTTTGCGCAACAGGAACAAGGAAGCGCTCATGGATATCCGCACCGGCAACGGCTTCGACGTGCATCGCTTCGGGCCCGGCACCGGGTGCTGGCTGTGCGGCGTCCTGGTCCCGCACGAGCGCGGGCTTCAGGGCCATTCCGATGCCGACGTCGGCATGCACGCACTGAGCGATGCGATCTACGGCGCGCTGGCCATGGGCGATATCGGCCAGCATTTCCCCCCCTCGGACCCGCAGTGGAAGGGCGCGGCCAGCCACATCTTTCTGCGCCACGCCGCTGATCTGGCGCGCACTCAGGGGTTCACACTGACCCATGCCGATGTGACGTTGATCTGCGAACGCCCCAAGGTCGGCCCCCATGCGCACGCCATGCGCGCCGCGCTGGCCGACATCATGGGGCTGGAGGTCGCGCGCGTCAGCGTCAAGGCCACGACGTCGGAACGGCTGGGATTCACCGGGCGCGAAGAAGGCATTGCCGCGCTGGCGACGGCAACGCTGGTGCGCCCGTGACCTGGTCCCGGCTGCTGGCAACATTCTTCGGCGCGGGGCTGCTGCGGCCTGCACCTGGAACTTGGGGCACGCTGGCCGCGCTGCCGGTGGCGTGGGCGCTGCATGTACTGGGGGGATTCTGGCTGCTGGTGGCGGCCACCGTGGCGGTGTCGCTTCTGGGCTGGTGGGTGACGGTGATCGAAACCCGCGGGAAGTCGGACCCCGACCCGTCCGAGATCGTGATAGACGAAGTCGCGGGGATGTGGCTTGCGCTCTGGCCGGTTTCGCTGGGCGCGATGCTGCAAGGTGTGGCGGTCAGCGCGCTCTGGCCCGGCTGGGTAGTGGCGTTCGTGGCCTTTCGCGCCTTCGACATCTGGAAACCAGGCCCCGTGGGATGGGCCGACCGGTTGCACACGCCCGGCGGCGTGATGCTCGACGACCTGATCGCAGGCGTTTTCGCGGCGGTGGCGGTGGTGGTGGCTGCCGCGCTGGCTCATGGAGTGCTGATGTCATGAGCGCGCGCCTTGCCGAACAGGTGCTGGACGCAGCCCGCGCCCGGGGCGTGATGATCACCACCGCCGAAAGCTGCACCGGCGGCATGGTGGCGGTGGCCCTGACCGATGTGGCAGGATCCTCGGCGGTCATGGATCGCGGGTTCGTCACCTACTCGAACGCCGCCAAGCAGGACATGCTCGGGGTGCAGGCGGAAACCCTCGCCACCCATGGTGCCGTGTCCGAAGCGGTGGCGGGCGAAATGGCAGAAGGTGCGCGCGCCCGCAGCGCCGCCGCATTTGCAGTGGCGATCACCGGCATCGCTGGTCCCGGAGGCTCCGACCACAAACCCGAAGGGCGCGTCTGCTTCGCCATCGCCGGGCCCGGGCGTCCCGTCGAAGCCGAAACCGTCGAGTTCGGCGCCTGCGGTCGCGCCACAGTCCGCGCCGCCGCCCGGGATCATGCCCTTGCCCTGCTGGCACGCGCGCTTGCCCACATCGCCCCTTCGCCCCGCTGAAAAATGCCACGGCGACGCGGGGACCCAGCCAACCAGGGCCCTGCCCCGCTCCCTTTGCCCTTCATCTTGCCAAAAATACTCAGAAGCCCAACCTCGGCTGCGGTGCCGCACCTGCCAGCCCGGCGCACCGATCCATCGACACGTCCGCCCCACTGCCGGCATGGGCTACAATTCCGCACCCCGCGTCGCGCTCGACCCGCGCGCCGCAAGGCGCGCGCCCGGCCCAACGGGATGACGGGCGCGCAAGCGACCGGAAGACAGGCGGGAGGAGCGGTCACACCTTGCGGACAAGGCACAGCGCGGCGGGCGAAAGGGGCATCAACCACCGATACCGGCCGCAGCACAGCGCAAGCCTTCATGGACAGGGCACCCCCGCGACCTATGATCCGACAAACACCTTGCAGGAGACCCCGATGCCCCCCCTTCGCCTTTTGTGGCTTGCCCTCGCCCTCTGGGGAACCGTGCACCCCATGTACTGGTTCATCACCTGGTTCGTGGAGAACGAATGGTCGATCATGGCCATGGTGGACGCCTGGCATGTCAATGCCGCCACCTCGGGGCTGGTCTGGGATCTGACCGTGGCGGCTGTTGCCTTGACGGTCTGGGTCCTGGTCGAGACATTCTGCACACGAAACTGGCGCGGGCTGCTGGCGATCCCGGCCACCTTCTGTATCGGGGTCAGCTGCGGCCTGCCCTTGTATCTGTTCCTGCGAAGCGCGCCGGGAGTCGGCGAGGCACGGAACAGTCCGGCGGTGCAAGCTGGCCCCTGACGCCCAGGAACACGGACGCAGCGCGCGCGACGCTCCGCATCGGCGCGGGTTGAAGGACTTCTGACCAACGCAGCAAGCCGATGGCGGCGTCACGGTCGGCGAGGGCTTATCAGACGCACCGCGCCGAACACCCGCTCCCGGGGCGCGCGCATTGGTCTGACCGGTTCTCCCGCCCCCTGCTACCGCCGCAGGTTTCCTGCGACGGCACAGGGGTTGGGCCCGGCCCGCGCGCCTTTGGCGCGCGGGGTGTGCGCCAAGCCAAAGGGAACGACGCGCGCATCCGATCCGGACACGTCAACACGTCAACACGGCGAAGACGTTCTCGGTGATGCGTCAGGTCGAGCGCGGCCCGGGTGCAGGGCGTCGCCTGTGTAAGGCCGCCCTGTCCGTACCCACAAAGCCGTTGGCGCCCTTCCGAGTGTACCGGGATTGCACCTTGCGGTCGATGTGATCAGGGGTTGCCTCGGGCGCAGATGCTTGCCTGCCTGCATCTGTTCATGCCGACAGATCAGGGCGGCAACACAGCATCGAGGTCGATCCACTGCGATACCTTACCCCAAGGGCCAAGGGCCGCGCGCTGCCGTGACGACGCCCCGGCAACCGGACCCCTGTCAGTTTCATGGTGCGGCTCATGCCCCGGGCGGCGCGTCCAGCAATGCGCGCAATTCGTAGACCAGCGCCAGCGCGTCGCGCGGCGTCAGCGTATCCGGCTGCACTCCGGACAGGCGTTCGGCCAGCCGCACCGCTGCCGGATCCGCCTCCGGTGCCGCGGCGGCAGCAGGCGTCGGGCGGGCCGAAAACAGCGGCAGATCGTCGATCAGCGCGGCTGGCCGGGCGGCGCCGTCGCGCGCGCCTTCCTCAAGCCGCGCCAGGATATCGCGCGCCCGCGTCACCACCGCATCGGGCAGCCCGGCCAGCCGCGCCACCTGCACGCCATAGGACCGGTCCGCCGCGCCGGGGCGCACCTCGTGCAGGAAGATCACATCGCCTTCCCATTCGCGCACCGCGACGGTCGCATTGCTCACCCCTTCCAGCCGCGCGGCCAGTTGCGTCAGCTCGTGGTAATGCGTCGCGAAGAGGGCGCGACACCGGTTGACGGCGTGCAGATGTTCCAGCACTGCCCAGGCGATCGACAGCCCGTCCCAGGTGGCAGTGCCGCGCCCGATCTCGTCCAGGATCACCAGCGCGCGCGCGTCGGCCTGGTTCAGGATCGCGGCCGTTTCCACCATCTCGACCATGAACGTGGAGCGTCCCCGCGCCAGATCGTCCGACGCGCCCACACGGCTGAAAATCTGGCTGACCAACCCGACATGCGCGGAATCTGCCGGCACATGCGCGCCCGCCTGTGCCAGCACCGCGATCAGGGCGTTCTGGCGCAGGAAGGTCGATTTCCCGGCCATGTTCGGCCCCGTCAGCATCGAGATCGCCGCACCATGTCCGGGCGCGGTCCCGTCCCCTTCCGCGTCCAGCGCGCAATCATTGGCCACGAAGCGTGCGCCGGTGCGCGTCAGCGCGGCCTCGACCACCGGGTGGCGGCCTGCGGTGATGGTGAAGGCGCGGCTGTCATCGACCCGGGGCGCGCACCAGTCCAGCGCCGCCGACAGCTCGGCAAAGCCTGCCGCCACATCGATCTCGGCCAGGCCGCGCGCCGCACTCCCCACCATTGCCGCCGCCGCCAGCACCGCCTCTGCCAGCCCGGCGAAGATGCGCTTCTCGATCTCCAGCGCATTGGCGCCCGCGTTCAGGATGCGCGTTTCCATCTGCGACAGCTCCACCGTGGTGAAGCGCACGGCACTGGCGGTGGTCTGGCGGTGGATGAATGTCTCGGACAAGGGTGCGGCCAGCATCCGGTCGGCATGGGTGGCGGTTGTTTCGATGAAATAGCCCAGCACGTTGTTGTGCCGGATCTTGAGCGCCCCGATCCCGGTCTGCGCGGCATACTCCGCCTGCATCCCGGCGATCACGCCGCGGCCTTCGTCGCGCAACCGCCGCGCGTCGTCCAGCGCCGCGTCATGCCCCGGCACGACATAGCCGCCGTCGCGGGCCAGCAGCGGCGGGTCGGCTACAAGCGCGGCGTCCAGCATGTCGGCGAGCGCGTCATGGCCGCGCAAGGCGCCTGCAGCGGCGCGCAGCGCGGGGGCTACGTCGGGCGCGGCTTCGAGCAACGCTGCAACCGCGCCCGCCTGCGCCAGCCCGTCGCGAATTGCCGTCAGATCGCGCGGCCCACCCCGGTCCAGTGCCAGCCGCGACAGCGCGCGGTCCATGTCGGGCACCTGGCGCAGGGCCGCACGCAAATCCGCGCGCAGGCCCGGTGCCTCGCGCAGGTAGCTGACCGCCGCCTGACGGGCGGTGATCTCGTCGAGCACACACGAGGGGCTTGACAACCGCGCGCCAAGCAGCCGCGCGCCCGCAGCGGTCATTGTCCTGTCCACGGCATCAAGCAAACTGCCCTCACGCCCGCCGCCCATCGCCTGCACAAGCTCCAGGTTGCGCCGCGTCGCCGCGTCGATCAGCATGCGCCGCGCCGCGCTGTCGCGCACCGGCGGGCGCAGAAGCGGCAGCTTCCCGCGCTGGGTCAGGTCCAGATAAGCCACCAGCCCCCCCAGCGCTGCCAGTTCCACGCGGGCAAAGGTGCCGAACCCGTCCAGCGTCTGCACCTCGAACAGCGCGCACAGGCGCTTTTCGGCGGACTGGCTGTCGAAACTGACGCGCGGTTGTGGGGTCAGGGCGGCGCCGCTTTCTTCGACCAGTGCCGCCAGATCAGCAGCAAGCGTGTCGGGCACCAGCACCTCGCGCGGGGCCAGCCGGGCCAGTTCAGGGCCAAGGCGTGCGCGCGTGCATCCCATCACCCGCAGCGCCCCGGTCGAGATGTCGGTCCAGGCCAGCGCGCCGGCGTCGCGCACCTCGGCATAGGCCACAAGGAAATTGTGGCGCCGCGCTTCCAGAAGCGCCTCTTCGGTCAGGGTGCCGGGGGTGACAAGGCGGACCACATCGCGCGCCACAAGCGATTTCGATCCCCGCTTCCGGGCCTCGGCGGGGCTTTCCATCTGTTCGGCGATGGCCACACGAAACCCCTTGCGGATCAGCGTCAGCAAATAGGTTTCGGCCGCATGCACCGGGACGCCGCACATGGGAATGTCCTCGCCCGCGTGCTTGCCGCGCCGCGTGAGCGCGATATCCAACGCCGCCGCCGCCGCCGAAGCGTCGTCGAAGAACAGCTCGTAGAAATCGCCCATGCGGTAGAACAGCATGGTGTCCGGATACTCCGCCTTGATGCGCAGGAACTGCTGCATCATGGGCGTATGGGCAGACGACGCCGACGCTTTCGTAGTCATGCGGTCACCAGGGCCAGGCAGGCCGGAAGGGCAGAGACAACGGCCGGCGAGCGGACGGGCCGGATCGGCCGGGAGTGAAGCATTCACCCCGGGAGGCGTCAACTGCCGTGCGTGCTGGAGGTGACACACCGTCATCGCGCCAGCCTCACCGGGCGTGCCTGGCGGCCGATGGATCGAGCATCCAACCCGCCTCCGCGGAAACGTCGAATCCGACTGTAGGCGCGCGTGCACCGCGCCGCTCTGGCGGCAATGCCCCCGCGTCGGTCACGATCGTGAGTCGCCCTGGCCACCTCACGTCGCCGGGCCAGACCGATCGTCGTCAGCACCCGGTGACCGACGCCACCGACCGAGCATCCAACCCGCCTCCGCGGAAACGTCG
>SKKS01000069.1 GCA_007123625.1 Paracoccaceae bacterium | reverse complement strand
GTCACGCCGGGCAAGGGTTCAGGCGGCGCAGTTGCGCCAGCCGTCGCATGTTGGAGGCAAGGTTCTTCACCCCGATCCTGGCCTTCGCCCACACACGCAGGGAGTGTCATGAACTTTGTGTATCTGGACTGGCCCGGGTTTCAGATACGGTCACGCATTGAAGCGCTCTTCGAACATGAGAACGAATCGGTTTCGGGCTGCAAACCGTTCCCGGACATTTCAGCCGCCTTTCTCGAAATTGCGGGTCGCCAGACACATCAGCCTGGTCGCGGCCTCCCCGGTCGGGAGCGATCCGCGCGTCTTGATCGATTTGCGGAATGAGGAGGGTCAGAAAACAGTCCGGGGGGGCTGTTTCCCCAGCGAATGCGCTGATCGAGAACCGCCGCGGTCTGATCGTCCAGGGCGAGTTGACCCAAGCCGACGGCCATGCCGAACGCACGGCCGCCCTGGCCCCTCGCCATGGGCCTCAGACCATCAGTGGCGGCACCCTGGCTCGATCCACAGCCATTCCCCCGGATCGACCCGGCGGCTGACGCTTGGGGCCGACAAGGGGAATGACGCAAGCGGGTTCGTTGCCGACCTGCGCCAGGCTTTTGTCACGCCGCATGCCGCACAGAAAGCAAGATATTCAGCATTTGATGGCCGAGCCACACGGCATGAGGGCTTTGCCCTGTCCCGGAAGCATCGAAAGAGGATCGAAGTGGCCTTTGGCCGGGCGAAAACCGTCGTCGGCATGGCCCAGACCATGTATCGCGGCGTCGACCGCGTCCGATCCCGCGTCATCCTGACCATGGGCGCCCACAACCTTGCCCGACGGCCCCGGTTGCTGACTGCGTGACGCCGGAGATCGGCCCCCCGGCGCATACGCCGAAAGACATCGCAGTCACGCGACACGGTCCTGATGACGGGACAGCGTTCCGGCCCGGAGACTATTTTCAGCGACTTGCCGGGACGTCGCGCATCGCACGCCCCCCCCCCGCGCGCGCCGGGCCAGACACATCCCACAGACGACGCACAAGGACGGATGACACCCGATTCCCCACGCCCACCCCATCTGCGCCTGTTACGAGGATACGGACCTTGCGGGCATCGTCGATTATGTCAGCCACATGGAGTTTATCGAACGGGCGCGCAGCGAATTGGTGCGGGCGCTGGGGGTCGATAAGGCGGCGTTGAAGGGCGAACCGGGGCTGGTCCTTGCCGTGCGGCGGGTCGAGGCCGATTACCTCTCCCCCGCCCGCTTCGATGACCTGCTGAGCGTCACCACCACGGTGCAGGCGGCGACACATGCGCGGCCTGCGCCAGCAAGTGCTGCGCGACGGCGCAGCGCTGTCTGATGCATGGGTGGTGCTGGTCTGCCTCCCTAGCGCGGGGCGGGCGCAGCGATTTCCCGGCCCACTGCGCGCCCTGTGCACCGATCACGGATAAATTTGTTGCATCAGCCGCCGATCTGTTGGCTTTGAGGGCCGAAAACCTGTAGATTCGCCGCCAAACAGAGCTGCCCGCGCCAAGGGTGGCCCATCTTGAGTGAGCAGGCCCATGGAACAAACTGCCCTTGCCGCAGCGCAAGACATCGATTTTTCGCTGGTCGCGCTGTTTGCGCGCGCCACCCTGACCGTGCAGCTGGTGATGATCATCCTGATCCTGGCCTCGTTCTGGTCATGGGGGATCATCATCCAGAAGCTGATCCGCTACCGCCGCGCCCGCGCCGAGGCTGACGCCTTTGACGGCGCCTTCTGGTCGGGTGAGCCGCTGGACGAACTCTATGAACAGCTTGGCCCCGAACCGCCCAGCCCGCCCGCACGGGTCTTTGCCGCCGGCATGGCCGAATGGCGGCGCAGCCACCGCCAGGACGGCGCGCTGATCCCCGGGGCCGTGGCACGGATTGACCGCTCGATGGATGTGGCCATCACCAAGGAAGCGCGCGCGCTTCAGGGGGGGCTGACGTTCCTGGCCTCGGTCGGGTCGGCCTCGCCCTTCATCGGGCTGTTCGGCACGGTCTGGGGGATCAAGCACGCGTTCGAGGAAATCGCGCTGGCGCAGTCCACCAATCTGGCCGTGGTCGCGCCGGGCATCGCCGAGGCGCTGCTGGCGACCGGTCTGGGGTTGCTGGCGGCGATTCCGGCGACGATCTTCTATAACAAGCTGACCGAGGATTCCGAGGTCATCATCTCAGGGTTCGAAGCCTTCGCGGATGAGTTCAACACCATCCTGTCGCGCCAGCTGGATGCGGCCTGAGCCATGGGTGGACAGGTCATCAAGCGCAATGGCGGCAACGGTCGGCGGCGGCGCAGTGCGGGCGGGCGCATGTCGGAAATCAACGTCACGCCCTTTGTGGATGTGATGCTGGTGCTGCTCATCATCTTCATGGTCGCGGCGCCCATGCTGACTGTGGGCGTGCCGGTGGAGTTGCCGCGCACGTCGGCGGGCGCGCTGCCCGCGGAACAGGAAGAGCCGCTTTCGGTGACGCTGACCGCCGATGGCCGCGTGCTGATCATGACGACCGAGGTCAATGGCGGCGACCTGATCGCGCAGCTGCGCGCGGTAGCCGCCGAGCGCCGCGACAACAAGATCTTCCTGCGCGCCGACGGGGCCATCCCCTACGAGCGCGTGGTGCAGGTGATGGGCGCGCTGAATTCGGGCGGCTTCAACAACATCGGGCTGGTGACCGACACCGGCGGGCCCCGTTTCGACGGGCAGAACTGAGCAAGGCGAAAGCGGACACGCCATGCCCCTTGATACGGGACAGAAAATTTCGGGTGCAATGCACATCGGCCTCATCCTCTGGGTGATGGTCGGCGATCTGTTCCGCGCGCCCGACAGCGGGCTGCGGGTGCCGGTGGCCGATGTCTCGCTCATCAGCGCCGAGGAGTTCGCCGCGCTGCAATCGCCTGCGCGCAGCCCCGAGCCGACGCCAACGCCTGCACCCACACCGGCGCCCACTCCCACGCCCGAACCAGAGCCCGCACCGGCGACCGAGCCCGAGATCGCCGCGCCGCCGCCGGTGCAGCCCGAACCCGCGCCCCCCCCTCCACCAGAATCAACGTCGCAACCGGAACCCCAGCCGGAGCCGCAACCAGAACCGCCCGCGCCCGCGCCGCCGGAAACCGGCGTGGTGCTTTCGCCGGTGCCCTCACCGGGCAGTTCGGTGCGCCCGCGTCCGCGTCCGGTGGACCGCGTCGCGCCCACCCCTTCAGAGGCGCCGGACCCCGAGGCCCGCATCGACATCACCGAGTCCGAAGCCGTCACCCCTGACGCCACAGCCGAGGCCGAGGTGACCCAGCCCGAAGCCGAACCTACAGCCCTGCCCGAGGCCACGACCGAGATCGTCACCGAGGCGACCGAAACCGATACGGAATCGCTTGACCTGGCCGCGCGCGCCCCCACCGTCAGCCCGCGCCCGCAACGCCGCCCCGACCGCCCGCAGCCCGACCCGGCACCCCAACAGACTGCACAGCCTCAACCCCAGCAGCCGCCCGCGCAACAACAGCCGCAGCCCGACCCGGCACCGGCGCCCACACCCGAACCCGAAGCCCCGCGCGATGCCATTGCGGATGCATTGGCGCAGGCGCTGGCCGAAAACCTGGGCGGCGGCGCGACCGATCCCGGGCCCACGACCCCGGCGACCGGCGGGCTGACCCGGGCCGAAGCCGATGGCCTGCGGCTGGCGGTGCAGCAATGCTGGAACCTTGGCGCGCTTTCGACCGAAGCGATGGCCGTTACCGTGGTGGTGGGGATTTCGATGACTCCGAACGCCATGCCCGAGATGGGATCCATCCGGATGATTTCGGCCTCGGGCGGGTCGGAATCGGCCACCTCGCAGGCGTTTGAAGCAGCGCGCAGGGCGATCATCCGCTGTGCGGGCGACGGATATGGCCTGCCCCCCGAGAAATACGATCAATGGCGTGATATAGAGATCACGTTCAACCCCGAAGGGATGCGTATACGATGAGTGCGATTACCCCCCCCGTCCCCCACAGCCGCGCACGGCTGGCCCCCCTTGTGCTGGCCGTGCTCACATTGGTCGCTGCAAGTTTCGCCGCGCTGGCGGCCAATGCTCAGTCCGGGCCGCTCAGGATCGAGATCACCGAAGGCGTGATCGAGCCGATGCCCTTTGCGGTGCCGTCCTTCGTGGCGGAGAACAGCGGCGGCGGGCAGTATGCCGAACAATTGTCGCGCGTGGTGGCAGCGAACCTGACCAACACCGGCCTTTTCCGCGAAATTCCGGCCTCGGCCCATATCAGTCGGATCACCAGCTTCGACGCGCCGGTGCAATACGCCGACTGGCGGGCGATCAATGCCCAGGCGCTGATTACCGGTGCGGTGTCGGTGCAGGGAAATCGCATGTCGGTCAAGTTTCGCCTGTTCGACATCGTCTCGGGGCGGCAGATGGGCGACGGGCTGCAGTTTCAGGGCAGCACCGATGCCTGGCGGCGGATGGGGCACAAGGTGTCGGACGCGGTCTACAGCCGGATCACCGGCGAAGGCGGGTACTTCGACAGCCGCGTGGTGTTCGTAGCCGAATCCGGCCCGCGCGAGAACCGCGTGAAGCGGCTGGCGGTGATGGATCAGGATGGCTTCAACGTGGAATACCTCAGCGACGGGCGTGCGCTGGTGATCGCGCCGCGCTTTTCGCAGCAAGGCGACCGTATCCTTTACACCAGCTATGAAGGCGGCACGCCGCGCATTTTCCTGATGGAGCTGGCCTCGATGCGTCGGCAGGTGGTGGGCGACCAGCCTGGCACCATGACCTTCGCGCCGCGTTTTTCGCCCGACGGCAGCAGCATGATCTATTCGCTGTCGGTGGGCGGAACGACGGACCTGTACCGGCTGAACCTGTCGAACGGGCAGCGCATTCAGTTGACCAACGCACCCTCGATTGCCACCGCGCCCAGCTTTTCACCCGACGGACGGCAGGTCGTGTTCGAATCCGACCGCTCGGGGACCTCGCAGCTTTATGTCATGCCCGCAAACGGCGGCGAGGCGCGGCGCATCAGCTTCGGCCAGGGCCGCTACGGCACGCCGGTGTGGTCGCCGCGCGGGGATCTGATCGCCTTTACCAAGTCGCATCAGGGGCGTTTCCACATCGGGGTCATGCGAACCGACGGCTCCGAAGAGCGGCTGCTCACGGCCTCGTTCCTTGACGAGGGGCCGACCTGGGCCCCCAATGGCCGCGTGATCATGTTCACCCGTGAAACCGCGGGCGGCGATCCCGCGTTGTGGTCGGTTGACGTGTCGGGGCGCAACCTGCGCCGCATCCCCACTCCCGGGCCGGCCTCGGACCCGGCATGGTCGCCGCTCCGGCCATGACCCTGGCCCGGCGCCCTGATCCGGGACCATGACATGGCAATTTTTTCCACACCGGGACATCGAATGCCCGGGCTTCACAAACACCGCGGGCCGGTCGAAGATGACACACACCCAACGCCCCCCGCATCACGAGGGATTGAGACCATGAACGTAACGACAAAGATGCTGATGCTGGTGGCGGCGCTGGCGCTTGCAGCGTGCAACAACCCGCGCGGCGGCGGCGGCGCGGACGGCTGGGACGACGGTGGCGCGGGCGGCTTCGGCCCGGGCGGCGCAGGCGGCATTTCGTCCGGAGCGCTGGGCGATCCGAACGACCCGAACTCGGTCGCGCATTTCCAGCAGCGCATCGGCGACCGCGTGTTCTTTGAGACCGACGCAAGCACCCTTACCGACACGGCGCGGCAAACGCTGGCTGGGCAGGCCCGTTGGCTGACCGCCAATCCGCAATACGCGATCATGATCGAAGGCCATGCCGACGAACGCGGCACGCGGGAATATAACGTCGCTCTTGGCGCACGGCGCGCCAACGCGGTGGTTCAGTATCTGGTCAGCCAGGGCGTGCAGTCGAACCGCATGCGGACCGTCAGCTACGGCAAGGAGCGCCCGGTCGAAGCCTGCCCCGAAACGCGCTGCTGGAACCTGAACCGGCGTGCGGTCACGGTGGTTTCCACCGGTCTGTCGGGGTAAGCACGCCATGCGCCGCGCGTTTGCCGCACTCCTGATACTGGCCATTGCGGTCTGGGTCGTGCCTTCGGGCGCGGCCCGGGCCGATACTCTGGCCGACCTGCGCGCCGAGATCGAATCGCTGGGTGCCGATCTGGGACGGCTGCGCAGCGAACTGGTCCGCTCGGACAGTGCAACACCGCGAATCGAAGGCGACACGCTGGAGCGGATCGACCGGATCGAGTCCGCGCTCGCACGCCTGACGTCTCAGGCCGAAGAGCTGGATTTCCGCATCCGGCGCATCGTCGCCGACGCCACCAACCGGCTGGGCGATATCGAGTTCCGCCTGGTCGAGCTGGAAGGCGGCGACGTGTCGCAACTGAGCGCCACGGCACCGCTGGGCGGGCTGGATACAAGCCTTCCGGCAAGCCCCGCACCGGCGGCGCCATCCGATACAACGCAACCCGCCGACGATGCCCCTTTCATGGCCGAAGGCGAACAGCGCGCCTTCGAAGCCGCCGCCGCCCTGCTTAATGACGGGCGCGCGGACGAAGCGGCGGTCGCGCTGGCCGAGTTCATCGAAGGCTTCCCCGGTGGGCCGCGGACCGAGGAAGCGCAGCTTCTGCTGGGCGCGGCGCATCGGGCGCGCGGGGCAACTGGCGATGCCGCACGCGCCTTCCTGAACCTGTTCACCGCCAACCCGCAAGGACCGCGCGCCCCGGCGGCGTTGTTGGCGCTGGGCGAGTCGCTGGCC
>SKKS01000120.1 GCA_007123625.1 Paracoccaceae bacterium | reverse complement strand
GTCGGAGCTCCTGCCGCCTCGTACAGCCCCGCCTTATCGCATCGCCTCGTGCCAGTGCACCGCCCCGCGCCCCGCGTGCAACCCGGTGGCGAAACACGCGGTCAGCAGATAGCCGCCCGTCGGCGCCTCCCAGTCCAGCATCTCGCCCGCCGCGAACACCCCCGGCAGGGCACGCAGCATGAAGCCCTCGGTCAGCGCATCGGCCCGCACCCCGCCAGCGACCGAAATCGCGCTGTCCATCGGCGCCACCCCCGCCAGCGGCACCGGCAACGCCTTGAGCACGCCCGCCAGCGCGTCGGGAGCGCGGGGCAGTGGCCGCGCGCATTCGTGTACAAGCGCCATCCGCACACCGTCCAGCCGTAGCGCCTTGCGCAAGCGGTTGGCGGCGCTTTCGCGCGCCGGGCGCGCAGCCAGCCTGCCCGCCACCTCGGCCCCGTCAAGGTCCGGGAACAGGTCCAGCCGCAGCGCATCGCCCCTGCGCAGCATGCGCGACAGTGCATAAATCCCGCCTCCCTCCAGTCCGGCGGCGGACACCACGGCTTCGGCCCGGACCCGCGCATCGCCTGCGCAGAACGCCACGTTCTTCAGCGGCGCCCCGAAATGCGGCACCATATGCGCCGACCACGCCACGCGCACGCCCATGTTCGCAGGCTGGAATGGCGCCAGCACCACGCCCTTCGCGCCCAAGTAACCGGTCCACGCCCCGTCCGCGCCCAGCCGCGCCCAGCTTGCCCCGCCCATCGCCAACACACAGATACCCGGACGCAGCGTGCGCGCACCCTCGGGCGTGTCGAATTGCCACGCGCCATCTGCCGCCCAGCCCGTCCAGCGCCAGCGCATCCGCAGCGCCACGCCCTGCCCCGACAGCCGCGCCAGCCACGCCCTGAGCAGCGGAGAGGCTTTCATCGCCACCGGGAACACCCGGCCCGAACTGCCCGTGAACACCGCCTGCCCCAGCCCACGCGCCCAGTCCTGCACCTGCGCCGGGCCAAACGCCGCCAGCGCCGGGCGCAGCCAAGGCGCGGCCTCGGCATAAGCGACCATGAAATCCGCAGCGGCTTCGTCCTTGGTCAGGTTCAGGCCCGATTTGCCGGCCATCAGGAACTTGCGCGCGGGGCTTGGCTTGGCCTCGCATACGACCACCGGCACGCCCGCGCGAGATAGCGTCTCGGCCGCCATCAGCCCCGCAGGGCCAGCGCCGATGACCAGTGCTGCCACATCCTCGGCCATTTCCCTGCCTACCCCCCTTGCCTGCGTCGCTCCGGACTGCATCTATGGAGCGCCGCACCTGACCACCGAGGCCAGCATGAACCAGCCCGACGCCCCGGACACAAGCCCCGCCTGCCCGCTCTGCGGCCGTCCGATCCCGCCCGATGCGCCGCAAAGCCTGCACCATCTGATTCCGAAACTCCGCGGGGGCAAAGGCGGGTTGGTGGTACTGTTGCACAGCATATGCCACCGCGAAATCCACGCCACGCTGAGTGAAACCGAACTTGCGCGCAGCTACAACACAATTGCGGCATTGCGCCGCCATCCGCGACTGGAGCGCTTCATCGGCTGGGTTGCCCGTCGCCCACCGGGGTTCAATTCCAGGGTGCCGGGCGCGCGCCGAAATCAGGACCGCCGCTGAGAAGTTGTTAACACTCCGGCATTATTCTGAACGCATCAGACCAAGCGGATACAAATGATGCGCGATCCATCAGCCCCCCCTGCGGACCCAACGCGGCATACCCAGGCGCATGCCCGGCTGGTCAACCCGGATGCCAGCCCCGAAGAACGGCGCGCCGTCCAGCAGGCACGCGTGGGCATCCTGCGCAATCCTGTAACCCCCAAGATGCCTTCGTTGCCGCCGCGCGATGTGTGGCGCAAATGGCCCCGCTTGCGCAGTTCGCGCCGATTGCACGGAACTGATTCAGGCGCTGCCGCTTATGCAACGGATCAGCACGCGCAAGGGTCCGCGATATCGGAAGATGTGCTGAACGGCCGGGCCCTTGACGATTTCGCGCGCGCCTTGCGCCAGACACCCCGCAAGAAGACCTGAAGGCACTCCGGGGGGCCGCGACAGCCTTTTTCGGGTCTGAACATCATGTCCGATTTCACAGCGTGTCGGCACGATGCTGGGATGCCTTGTGCGTGGCTTGCCTTGTATGCGGGAATCCCGCCGAACCCGGGACCGGTGGCGGGGCGCGGAATAGGGCGTGCGCTGTCAACGGCGGCCATTGTCACGGAACCGCCCCCCATACCGCGCACTCGCCCGCCCTCTGTGCCGTGCCCCGTTACGCCACCCTGCGCCTTGCAACGCACTCGGGCACGGCACGCGGGCGTGCTCCGTTACAAACGTCCCGCAGGCGGCCTCCCGCACGAGTTCACAGACGCCGCGCAAGGACTTGAGCTTGCGCAAAGGCTCGGCTATCGCCCCGACATCCCCGGAAGCGGAGACATTCGCCATGAAACAGCCCCGCGCGTGGCAACGCATGCTTTCGGGCCGCAGGCTTGACCTGCTGGACCCCACGCCTGTGGATATCGAAATCGCGGATATCGCGCACGGGCTGGCCTTTGTCGCGCGCTGGAACGGTCAGACCCACGGCGACTGGCCCTATTCGGTTGCCGAACACGCGCTGCTGGTCGAAGACCTGTTCGCCACCCTGCAACCGGGCACCGAACCGCGCTGGCGGCTGGCAGCGCTGCTGCACGATGCGCCGGAATATGTGATCGGCGACATGATCTCGCCCGTCAAGGCCGCCGTCGGTCCGGGGTACGAGGCGCTGGACCAGCGGCTGACAGTGGCCATTCACATCCGCTTCGGGCTGCCCGCCACGCTGCCCGCGCCCATCAAACGCGCGATCAAGCGCGCCGACCGGATTTCGGCCTGGCTGGAAGCTGTACAAATCGCGGGATTCTCGGAACCCGAGGCAGACCGGCTTTTCGGGCGTCCGGCGCCTGCGCTTTTGGCCGCGAGGGCAATCCGCCCGCGTCCGCCATCCATGGTGCGCGACGCATTCGTGCAACGCTTCGATGACCTTATCGCGGCGGTCGACGCGGCGCGCTGAGGCTTACCAGTGGTCGGGACCGAATTCGGCGAAGCGGTCCACCAGGAAATCGATAAAGGCGCGCACCTTCGGCTGTGTGAACCGGCCGGGCGGATAGACTGCATAGATGCCAAGCACCTCGCGCGGGAGTTCCGGCATCACGTCCTCGATCTGCCCCTTCTTCATCGCCTGATGATACAGGAAGCTTGGCAGATACGCGATTCCCAGCCCCGCCACTGCGGCGCTCAGAAGTGACCGACCGTCATTGACCGTCAGCCAGCCGGAACTGCGCACCTGGCGCACCTCGCCTGACGGGGCGGTGACCTTCCAGACGTTACCGCTGGCCTGATTCGAGTAGTGCAGAAGTCTGTGCTCGTTCAGATCGTCGATCCGCTCCGGGCGACCGTGGCGTTCCAGATACGCAGGCGATGCGATCAGCCGTTGCCCGGTCTCGCAGAACCGGCGCGCGCGCAGGCTGCTGTCTTCCATCTCGCCGATGCGGATGGCCAGGTCGAACCCTTCCGAAATCAGCTCGACGTAACGGTTCTTGAGCACCATGTTCACGGTCATGTCCGGATGATCGCGCAGGAAATCCCCAAGAATCGGCGACATGTGGGTTACGCCGAAATCCGTGGGCACCGAAATGCGCAACTGCCCTGACGGTTCGGACTGCATCGCGGTCACAAGGCTGTCGGCCTCGCCTGCATCGTTCAGGACCCGGCGCGCCCGGTCATAGTACAGAAGGCCGATATCCGTAGGGCTTACCCGGCGCGTGGTGCGGTTCAGAAGCCGTGCGCCAAGGCGCGCCTCAAGCGACGAAACATGCTTGGAAACCGCAGATTTCGAAATCCCCAGCTTGCGGGCGGCATCGGTGAACCCGCCCTGGTCAACGACCGTTGCGAAGGCTTCCATCTCTGTCAGTCGATCCATTTCACAACCTGCACAAGCCAGAACAAAACTCACCCACCCATATGTCGTCGAATTCAGGCAGGAATGGGGTCGGCTCTGGACATTCCTGCGAACACGGCAACAATCACACGTGAAGCGACGAGAAATTCTTAGATGGAAACAACCGGAACGTGAAGAACTATATCCGAAAACTACTTGGACAGGGTGCGACGGTGGACCTGCAGGCCGCTGAGCCGGTGCGTCCGCCGTTGCCGGTGCTCTGGCTGCTGGGCAAGACGGGGGCCGGAAAATCCTCGATCGTGCGTGCGCTGACCGGCGAGGCACAGGTCGGCGACGGCTTCGCGCCCTGCACCCGGACCGCACGGGCTTTCGACTTTCCCGCCGATCATCCGGTCCTGCGCTTTCTGGACACGCGTGGGCTGGCCGAAGCCGGTTACGACCCGACCGAAGATCTGGCCGCCGCCGAAGGCGGCAGCCATGCGGTGCTGGCCGTGGCACGGCTTGATGACCCCGCGCAGGGTGCGCTGGCCGATACTCTGGCCGATCTGCGCCGCCGCCGCCCTGCGCTTCCGATGCTGGCCATCCATACCGGCGCGGACCTGGTGGCGGACCCCGACACACGCCGCCGCGCGCAGGCCGCGATCCAGACGCGGATGGAACGCGCGGCGGGCACGGCGCTGCCTGCGGTAGCTATGCGCCTGCCCCCAGATGCGCCACTGGATGCCGACAGCATGGCCGCGCTGCGCGCCGCCCTGACCGACATGCTGCCCGACCTCGCGCTGCTACTGGCCGAGGATCGCGCAGCCGATGCCGAATCGGCTGAATTTGGCGCACTGCGGCCGCTGGTGCTGTGGTACGCGGGCGCCGCCGGGGCCACCGATGCCGCGCCGCTGATCGGCACGGTGACCGTGCCCGCGCTTCAAGGCGCGATGCTACATGCGCTGGCGGGGCGCTACGGGCTGCGCTGGACCCCCGCGCGCGCCGCAGGCTTCGCAGCCGCCATGGGGACGGGCACGCTGTTGCGGATGGCGCTGGGCCACGGGTTGCGGCAGGGCGCAAAGCTGGTGCCGGTTGTGGGCCAGACTCTGGGCGCGGCCGCAGCGGCGGCAGTCAGTTTCGCCGCCACCTTCGCGCTGGGCCGTGCAGCGGCGTTCTGGCTGTTCCGCACCCGGCAAGGCATACCGCCGGACGCCGAAACCCTGCGCCGCGTCTACACCGACGCTTTCCAGAGGGCGCGCGATGCGCAGCGATAACCCCCTGCGCCGCATCTTCCTGCGCTGGAGCCAGCTAGGCCTTGCTGGGGTGCTGGTGTTGCCCTTTGCGGCGGCCGCGGTGCTCGGGTTCGTGTGGCTTTTCGAACGCGGCTGGCTCCTGATCTTTGTCGTGGCAACGGTGACGCCGGTGCTGGTGGTGCGCGGCGGGCGGGCGCTGGTGGCCTGGCGCAGCCAACGCGCGGCGGCGCGCCCGAAGGACCCTGACGCCACGCCCGAACCCGACACCGGAAGCACCCCGCCCCCGGGCAAGTCAAAGTCCCGCCGCGCGCCTCAACCGGACTGGAGCGCACAGGACGCCGAAGCCTACGCCCGCGCCTGCGATCTGGCCGAGGCACGGCTGGAACACCCCGTCCCGTGGGAAGACATGCCCGCCGAAGCGCTGGCGGTAATCGAGAATGTCGCCGCCGACATGTCGGGCGGCAAGCGCGGCGCGCTGGATTTCACCCTGCCCGAGGCGCTGCTCCTGATCGACCGGGTGGCCGTGCGCTACCGAAATTTCCTGCGCCGCAACGTGCCGTTTTCCGACCAACTGTCGGTGCGCGCCATGTTCTGGGTCTGGCAGCGGCGCGAACGCGCGCAAGCGGCGTGGGACTCGGGGTATATGGTCTGGCGCGGCGTTCGGCTGGTCTGGAACCCCGCGGTGGGCGTCCTGCGCGAGATCGAGCGGATCGCCACGGCAGGGTTGCAGACGCGCCTGACGGACCAGATGCAGCGCGACGCGCAGCTGGCGCTGCTGGAAGAGGTCGCGATCGCAGCGGTTGATCTTTATTCCGGCAAGCTGCGCTTTTCGGACAGTGAACTGCTGGAGCTTGAACTGGACAGCACGGCGCACGACCGCACCCGGCTGGCGGCGCCGGATGATCCGGTGCGGGTGGTGGTGGTGGGACAACTCAGCGCCGGAAAATCAAGCCTTGTCAACGCTCTGCTGTCTGATGACGCTGCCGAAACCGACGCCGCGCCCAGCACCGAAGCGGTCACCGTTCACCCGCATGTGATTGACGATCTGGAGGTGCATCTGGTCGACACGCCGGGGCTGGACGTGGGCCGCGCAATCCGCGCGCGCCTTCTGGACGAGATGCTGGCGGCGGATATCGTGCTGTGGGTGCTGCGCGCGAACCGCCCCGGGCGCGGCGATGATGTCGCGCTGATGGAAGCTTTTCGCGCGGCACTTGCGGCGCAGCCCGCGCGCAGGCCCCCGCCGGTGATCGCGGCGGCAAGCGCGGTGGATGTGCTGCTGCCGGGCTGGCCCTTTCCCGAACACCGTCTGCCCGATGCGGCGGCCGACCGGCTGGGCCAGGCCATGGCCGCCATCGGCGCCGATCTTGACCTGATGCCGGTGCCGTTCAGCGCCGCGCCGCCCGGATGGAACATCGGCGCAGTGGAAGCAGCGTTGCGCGCGGCGATGCCCGAAGCGCTGATGGTTCAGCGCAACCGCCGCCGGGTTGATGCGTCGGGCAAGGGCGTGGGCTTCAGCGAGAACCTGGGCCGCGCCGCCCGTGGCGCGCGGGCCGGGTTGCGCCATGTCG
>SKKS01000429.1 GCA_007123625.1 Paracoccaceae bacterium | reverse complement strand
TCCATTGCAGGCTTTCACAGGATATCAGTTCTTCAAGGCCAACCCGCGCGCCAGGGCGCAGAACGCTTCAAGGCCGATTTCCTCGGCGCGCGCGGTTGGGGGGATGCCTGCCGCTTCCAGATACCCTTCGATCCCCGGGGCCAGCCCTTTGAGCGCCGAGCGCAGCATCTTGCGCCGCTGGTTGAACGCCGCCGCCACAACCCGCTCCAGCACCCGCGCATCCGCCGGATACCGCGGACGATCCAGCGCCGTGATATGCACCACCGCCGAATGCACCTTTGGCGGCGGGGTGAACGCCTCGGGTGGCAACTTCAGGACCACCTGTGCCTCGGCCCGCCACTGGACCATCAGCGCCAGCCGCCCATAGGCCTTGGATCCCGGCCTGGCCACGATCCGCTCCGCGACCTCTTGCTGGAACATCAGCGTCAGGCTTTGCCAGAACGGTGGCCAGTCGCGCGGGGTCATCCACCGGATCAGCAATTCGGTGCCCACGTTATAGGGTAGGTTCGCCACCACCTTCACCGGCGGGGTCAGGTACACCATCGGGTCCACCACCAGCGCATCGCCTTCAAGCACCGTCAACCGCCGCGGATAGGCATTCGCGATCTCGGCCAGCGCGGGCAGGCAGCGCGCGTCCTTTTCCACTGCCAGCACATGGCGCGCGCCTTCGGCCAGCAGCCCGCGTGTCAGCCCGCCGGGACCGGGGCCGACCTCGAACACATCCGCGCCGCGCAGGTCCCCTGCCGACCGCGCGATCCGCGCGGTCAGGTTCAGGTCCAGCAGAAAGTTCTGCCCGAAACTCTTTTTTGCGCGCAGCTCATGCTCACGGATGACCGCGCTCAGGGACGGCAGGCTGTCGATCATACGCCCGCTTTCCCTGTTCCTGCCCCTGCCACTGTCACCGCAACAGAGGCTGCACGCCGCGCCGCCATTTCCTGCGCCATGCGCAGCGCGGCCATCAGCGAGGTCGGGTCCGCAACCCCCTGCCCTGCGATGTCATAGGCCGTGCCATGATCGGGCGAGGTGCGCACGAACGGCAGGCCAAGCGTCACATTCACCCCACCGGCGAAATCCACCGTCTTGATCGGGATCAGCGCCTGATCGTGATACATGCACACGGCGGCATCATAGCGCGCCCGCGCCTGTGCGTGGAACATCGTATCCGCCGGCAGCGGCCCGCGCAGCGCCATACCCTCGGTGCGCAGGCGGTCCAGCACCGGGGCGATGATGCGCGCGTCCTCGTCGCCCATGGCGCCCTGCTCGCCCGCGTGGGGGTTCAGCCCGGCCACCGCGATACGCGGCTGCGCAATCCCGAAATCGGCCATCAGCGCGGCATGGGTAATGCGCAGCGTCGCCTCCAGACCTTCGGGCGTCAGCGCTGTCGGCACCGCCCGCAAGGGAATGTGGATCGTCACCGGCACGACCCGCAATTCAGCGCAAGCCAGCATCATCACCACCCGTTCCACCCCGGCCAGATGCGCCAGAAACTCCGTATGGCCCGGAAAGCCGAAATCGGCCCCGCCGATCAACGCGGCCTTGTTGATCGGCCCGGTAACGACACCCGACGCCGCGCGCCCCTGCACCAGCGCAACAGCGCGTTCGATCACCGCGATCACCGCGGCGGCGTTCGCCGGATCGGGCGCGGCGGGAACCACCGGTGCAGGGAACGGATGCACCAGCACCGGCAGCACCGACGCCGGGATTGCATGCGCATCGGCCGGGGTTTCGACCGCCTGCCACTGCGCCCCTGGGGGCAGATGCGCCGGGTCGCCGATCCAGACAAAGGGCACCGCCGCCCCCAGCCGCTGACGGGCGGCAACGGCGATTTCGGGGCCGACCCCGGCGGGGTCGCCGCACGTCATCACAAGCGGCAGCGTCATCGCGCGCACGCCGCAGCGTCTGTGCCATCCGGGGCAGCGTGGTCGTGCGCCAAGGCCCTCATTGTTCCAGAATACGCCGCAGTTCGGGCAGGATGATTTCCATCCGCTCCTCGACCATGCCCATGATCATCGGCATCTGCGCCTCCATCATCTGTGGCAACACCATCATGACCCGGCGCCCTTCGTCGGTGGAATAGAATGCCAGCAGCGCCTCGATCTCGGCCAGCGACAGCATGTCGGCCATCACCGTGTCTTGCCCGTGCATGATGTCGGCCATCGGCGCGCGCAGGTGCTCCAGATACAGCGCTTCGATCTCGGCTTCCTGCTCGGCGCTGACACTTTGGCCCTGGGCACGGATCTGCTGCAGAAGCGGCCGGTACATGCCGCGCACCAGCTCGTCTATATCCATGTCCTGCAGTGTCACCTCGACATAAGCGCGGGCGGCCTCAAGCCGCGCGTCGCGATCTTCTGCGGCGCCGGGGTGCGGTAACAGCAAAAGTGCGGCCGCCGCCACAGGCAAGGCGCGCCCGGACAAGGTCTTGAACAAAAACGATTTCAGCATGAAATACTCTCTGTATGATGTACCCTTGGCGCTAGTGCGTGACAGGGCAAACGAATTGCGATCAACGCCGGGCCAGCGCGGCTGTCTGGTGTTGTGCCCGTGTGCGGGCCCGCCCGCGGTATGTCCGGATTCCCCTTTGCAACGGCACACAACACAGACTTCGGAACCGGACCCCGTCAAGTGTAGCGCCTGGCCACCCGGTCAGAAAGCGGGAAATCGCATCAAGGGCACGCGATCAGCTCCGGCCCTTCCAGATCCAGCCGCCGCCAAACACGCGCGTACCTTCGGGGGCGTAGAACACACAGGCCTGTCCGGGGCTGACGCCTTCCTCGGGGCTGAGCAATTCCACCTCGGCCTCGTGCGGTCCAAGCGGGCGGATCACGGCATCGGTCGGCGCGCGTGTCGAGCGCAGCTTGACCGACATATGCCACTCAGGACGCGCCGTGAACGGCGCGTCGCCCAGCCAGTTGATTTCGCGCACCGGAACGATGCGGGTAGCCAGCGCCGATTTCGGCCCCACCACCACGCGCCGCGCATCCGGGTCCAGCCGCACCACATACAGCGGATCCGACAGCCCGCCGATCCCCAGCCCCCGGCGCTGCCCGATGGTGTAATGGATCACGCCCCGGTGCAATCCCAGCATCCTGCCCTCCATGTCGACAATATCGCCCGGGTCGGCGGCACCGGGGCGCAGTTTTTCGATGACCTTTGCGTAGTTGCCATCCGGCACGAAACAGATGTCCTGACTGTCGGGCTTGTCGGCCACCATCAGCCCGTGTTTCGCCGCAAGTGCGCGGGTTTCTGCCTTGGTTTCCAGCCCGCCAAGCGGAAAGCGCAGGTATGCCAGTTGCTCAGGGGTGGTGGAAAACAGGAAATAGCTCTGGTCGCGCACCGGATCGGCGGCACGGTGAAGTTCCGGCCCCGCCACGCCGTCGGAGCGCCGGATGTAATGCCCGGTGGCCATGCAATCGGCATCCAGATCGCGCGCGGTCTCCAGAAGGTCGCGGAACTTCACCCGCTCGTTACAACGGATGCAGGGCACGGGTGTCGCGCCCGCCAGATAGGCATCTGCAAATTCGTCGATCACAGACTCGCGAAAGGTGTTTTCATAGTCCAGGACATAGTGCGGAAAACCCATCGTTTCGGCCACGCGCCGCGCGTCATGGATGTCGCGGCCCGCACAGCATGCGCCCTTTTTCGCCAGAGCCGCGCCATGGTCATAAAGCTGCAGCGTTATGCCCACGACGTCATAGCCTTCGGCAGCCAGCTCGGCCGCGACGACCGAACTGTCCACGCCACCGGACATGGCGACAACCACCCGCGTGTCCGCAGGTGGCTTGGGGAATCCAAGCGAATTGAAGGGCGTATCCCGGGGCATGCGCGTGTCCTGATTTTCACGCGGAATATAAGAAAATCCAAGGCACTTTCAACCCCGCCACAGACATCTGGCTAACTCTGAATTAAGCCTGCGGTCGCAGTCTCGGCCCCAGAGAATGGGGTCAGAACTTGGTGATGGGAAGACTGTGATGTACCTGAAACGTGTCAATGGACCACGGGCGGTCACGCTGGCCGATGGAACGGTGCTCAGCCGTGCCGACCTGCCACCTGCCGATACTCGCCGCTGGGTCGCGAGCCGCAAGGCCGTGGTGGTGCGCGCCGTCGCTGCGGGGTTGTTGCAACGCGACGAGGCGCTCGAACTGTATGCCCTGTCGAGCGAGGAGTTCGACAGCTGGTGCCAAGCCGTGGACACCCACGGGATCGAGGCGCTCAAGGTGACAAGCCTTCAGAAATTCAGGCAACTTTGAGTTGATCAATACGATTTTTCTGCGACAGTAACGTGCAGTTAACCATTTCACGCGACCTTGTTTTTTGAATTTTGACCGCGATCGGAGCGAAAAATGCGCATTCTGCTTGTCGAGGATGATCCCACCACTGCCCGCAGCGTCGAGTTGATGCTGACGCATGCGAACTTCAACGTGTATTCCACCGACATGGGCGAAGAGGCGGTGGAGCTTGGCAAGCTTTATGACTACGATCTGATCCTGCTGGACCTCAACCTGCCCGACATGGCCGGGATCGAGGTCTTGCGCCAGATCCGTCTGGCACGCGTCAACACGCCCATCCTGATCCTGACCGGCGAGGATGATACCGCGGTGAAGCTGCGCGGATTCGGCAGCGGGGCGGATGACTACCTCACCAAACCCTTCCACCGCGACGAATTGGTGGCGCGCATCCACGCCATCATCCGCCGCAGCCAGGGCCACGCGCAGTCGGTCATCCGGACCGGCAAGATCGCGGTCAACCTCGATGCCAAGACGGTTGAAGTGGACGGGACTTCGGTGCACCTGACCGGCAAGGAATACCAGATGCTGGAACTCCTGAGCCTGCGCAAGGGCACCACCCTGACCAAGGAGATGTTCCTCAACCACCTTTACGGCGGGATGGACGAGCCCGAGTTGAAGATCATCGACGTGTTCATCTGCAAACTGCGCAAGAAACTGACCGAGGCGACGAGCGGCGACAACTACATCGAAACCGTCTGGGGGCGCGGCTATGTGCTGCGCGATCCACAGGTACTGGACAAGGACGATCCGCCCACCGCCTTGCGGGCCTGAATGCCGCGCGGGGCCTGAACCGGCGCGCCCGGGGCCATCAATTGACCGTGGCCACCGGGTGCGCGTGATGCTTTGCTCGTCAGGGGTAAACCATGCAGGCGCCCGTCCCCCCTGCGCATCGCACGCATCACACGACCCCGGACGGTCGCAGCGGGCAGAACGCAAGCATCGGCACCGGACGCAAGCAACGGACTTTGCCCCGTTTCAATCGCCTTTCCGCGTCGCAAAGGATCGGCTCAGCGCACAGCCAGATGCCGGGTCGCTTCACGCCGCGCGAAGGGCCGGAGCGCATGGCCATGGGCCTCCAGCCACTGGCCAACCCGATCAGGATCGCGCCGGGACAGATCGCGCAGCCACCAACCGATGGCTTTCTGAATGAACCACGCCCGATCCCCGGCATACCCCGCCGCCCAGCCCAGAACCCGTTCGCGCACAGCAAGATCGGCGGACTTGGGATGGCGCTGCCGCGTCCACGGAAGGGTCATCACCAACGCCGCACGGCGCGTCCACATGTTCGGGTGCCGTGTCCAGCCTTCGACAGTGTCCAGCCGCCGCGGGTCCGCGACCAGACGCTTGGAACCGGCGACCGCCGCATGGTCGGCCAGCGCCCAGCTGTCGAAGCCCTCTGTCCACCCCGCGATCAGATCCCACACCGCGCCGTCATCTGGCCGGATCCGCGCCTGCGTCAGCAGTTTCGCCGCCGCGACGCGCGCCTCGTGAATGTCGCTGTCCCACAATCCGCGCGCCAGCGTTACCCGACCCGGCAGCGCGCATTCCGCGCGCCAGCCCTGCGCCAACGCATCGATCTGCGGCACGCCGACGCCCAGGAATGGCCGGGTCGTCTTGTGATATGCAGCCATCTGGGCCGCGCGGACCGGATCGGCGAGCGCGCGTAGGGCATCCAGCGCGACCTGCGTGGACACTGCCTGCTTGTCGCCCACGTGATCGCTCATGTCGCAAAGCCCCGTGCCATGTATCAAGGTGTTCCGCACACCCCCGGCGCCTATTCCACGGTCACCGATTTCGCCAGGTTCCGGGGCTGGTCGACGTCTGTGCCGCGGTGGACAGCGGTGTGATAGGCCAGCAATTGCGCAGGCACGGCATAGACCATCGGCGCAATCAGGTCGGGCACGGCGGGCATGGCAAGCCGGTGGCGTACCTCGTTCCCTGCTGCCTCCAGCCCGGCACGGTCGGAAATCAGCACCACATTTCCCTGGCGCGCCATCACCTCCTGCATGTTCGACACGGTCTTGTCGAACAACGCATCTCGTGGCGCCATGACCACCACCGGCACATGCTGGTCAATCAGCGCGATGGGACCGTGCTTGAGTTCGCCCGACGCATAGCCTTCGGCATGGATGTAGCTGATTTCCTTGAGCTTCAACGCGCCTTCCAGCGCCAGCGGATACATCGGCCCGCGCCCCAGGAACAGCACGTCGCGGGCTTCCGAAAGCACGGCCGCGATGCGCGCGATCTCGGCGTCGCGGTCCAGCGCGTGCGCCATATAGCCCGGCAGCGCACACAAGGATTGCAGGTGGCTTTCCAGCCCAACCGCATCCAGCCGCCCGCGGTCGCGCGCGGCCTTGAGCGCCAGCAGCGCCAGCACCTGCAATTGCGCCGTGAACGCCTTGGTCGAGGCGACGCCGATCTCGGCCCCGGCATGGATCGGCAGCGCGAGCCCGGCCTCCCGCGCGATCGACGAGGTGGGCACGTTCACCACCGCCACCGCCTGCGCCACCGCCCCCTCCACATGGCG
>SKKS01000162.1 GCA_007123625.1 Paracoccaceae bacterium | reverse complement strand
GGCATCCTTGGTGGTGCGCGCTAGGGCTGCTTTGTATTCCTGCTCTTCGGACTGATCCTCGATGAAGATCCAGGCCAGGGCGCGCCCGTCCTCGTCGTTGTAGCGCACGCCGCGGATCTTGATCGGGACAATCCGGCCGTCGGCACTGGGGTATGTCATCAAGACAGGCTCGAACGACCCTTCGTCGCGCACCGTCGCGATGGCCTGTTCGGCTGCCGCCGTGCAATCCGGAGTCACCAGAGACACGACCGGCGTGCCGATCACCTGTTCGCGCGACAACCCGCTGGAATCGAACAGCGATGCGTTCGCATCTAGAACCCGCGCGTGATCTTCAAGATCGACCAGCGCGATCGCCGTGGGAGAGCGCTGGAACATTGAAGTCATCATGGTCCGGCGGCGCCGCGCCTCACGCTCGGCACTGACCCGCGCGGTGATGTTGCGAATGACCAGAACATAACCGGCGGGAAACCCGTCCTGCCCTGGTGTGCGCGCTGCGGCGGACATCTCGTACCAGCCCAGCGCACCCGCGCTGTCCCAGCGGAACTGGTGACCAAGGCTACGCCCTTCGCGGTCGACGATCTGCATGACCCGGCGCACCAGCGCCGCGCGGCGCGGTGGCAGGGCGTCTTCGACGCTGCGCCCGATCAGGTCCTCCGGGTCGATGGCGAAGTCATCAAGCGCGGCGCTGTGAACGGAGCGGAAAACGCCCGTTGCGTCGATTTCGACCACAAGGTCCGGGATCGCGTCGAGCGTGGCCTTGAAATTGCCCTCCAGCACGCGCAGCCGCTGTTCGGCCTGCCCGAGTTCCTGCTGCGCGGCGCGGCGTTGCAGCACCGTGGTCACCATGTCGGCGACGGAACGCAGAAGCAGGACCTCATCGCCGGAAAAGCTGCGGTGCGCACGGACGGCGTCGAAGCCTATGAACCCCACGAACCGGTCGTCATGGCTCATGGGAACGGCCAGCAGCGACTTGATGTCCTGCATTTCAAGTGTGGGCTTCAGCGGGTCGTCAGCGGGAAGCGCGGCAACATCGGGGATGTAGACCTCGCGCCCGGCCTCGAACGCCTTGCGCCAGTCTTCAAGCAGGTTCGCATCGAGCCCCTGCAACTCGTGCATCATCGGGTCGGTCCCGGCGGCGCACCATTCGTGCGTGTTGTCCAGCAACATCCCGGGCCGCAACTGGAACACATAGCTGCGGTCAGAGCCGCAGGCTTCGCCCAGCCGGGCGATCACTTCGCTGACTGCCCCGTCCAGTCGGGCGGGGTCGGCCCGCAACAGATCATTGAGCAAAGCGACGACAAGCGCCTGGAACCGCAGATGCGCGTGATCGCCAGACACGCGCATCTGCGGCTTTTGCCGCGTGATTGCCCCGCCCTCGCTCACGGTTCCCGTGCCATTCATGTCTCCCCGGACCGGATCACAGGATCGGTGATCGCCCGCGCGAATCCTATCCGCTCGGAGCTTAACATTCCTGCAACGTCAGGCGAAGAACAGGGACGCGGCCCAGGCTCCGAATGCCCTCGGCGCCGCCGCCGCTCAGTTCTCCAGAAGGTCGTTCAGAACGCGCTCGAATTCCGGCCACGGCATGTTCGAATACTGCTGTCCATTGATCATGAAGGTGGGCGTGGCGCGGATGTTGTCGGCCTCGGCATTGGCCTGAAAGCTTGCGGTCAGGGCCAGCGCCATTTCGCTGTCCTCAAGACAAGCATTGACCTGCTCGGTCTCCATGCCCGCCTGACGCCCAAGTCGGCGCAGGTTGTCGGCCACAGCCGCCGGGCTGTCGCCCCCGCTCCATTGCTGCTGCGTCTGATAGATCAGTTCGGAAATGCCGTGGAACCGGTCGGGGCCATCGCAGCGCGCCACCATCGCCGCCCACAGGCCGTAACGGTCAAAGAACACTTCCCGCACGGTATAATGGACCTGCCCGGTCTCGATGAACTGTTCCTTGATCTGCTGGAACGGCCCCAGGTGGAAATTGGCGCAATGCGGACAGGTGAACGAGGCATATTCGACGATCCGTACCGGCGCGTCTGGGTCGCCAAGCGTCATTTCCGGCACCATGGGCAGATCGGCGCTGACGGTATCGGCGCTGGCCGTACTGACGGCGGGCAATTCGGTGGTGGCGGGCACGTCGGCGCGGTTCATCCACCAAAATCCGGCGGCACCGGCGGCGGCGAGGGCAACGACAGGAACGATTCGGGTCAGCATCACGGGGTCCTTGCTGTTCTGGAATTTCGGTTAAGCACATTGCGCGCCAGATTTTCGAGCGCCGCGCGCAAGCCCTGGTCACCCACGCCATCCGCACAGGCGCGCGCTGCCCGGTCCACGCCGGGGTCGAGTGTGGTGCCCTGCGCCGCGCGCGGACCCGGGCCGGGCGTGCGCGGATCCGCTGATGACGGTGACGCAGGTGCCGGGTCAAAGGTTGCCTGCGCCTCGGCGAACCCCTGCGGTGCGGTCTGGGTCAGATGAATGCGCGCCACGGCGTTGTAGCCATAGAGCGCGTTCACCTGCGCGCGGATCGCTTCAAGCTGCATCTGTACGCGCGGCGCCTGCGCGCCGGGCACAAGCAAGGTCAGCGTCGCCCCCATGCCGCCGCGCGCATAACCGATGCGCACCGGGCGGCAGGTTCGGGCAGTGTCCGCGCCCACGATCTCGTCCCAGTGGGTGAGCAGGCGCGCCACGGCAAAGCCGCGCTTTTCGCCCGCCTTGCGAATCCGCTCCTGCAACAGCCCGGCGGCAGGCTGGAACCCACGCCCGAATCCCCGCGTGCGGGGGCGCGACGGGTTTTCGGGCGCACCCGGACCGGAAGGCGTGCGCGCCGTCATTGGGGGTATGTGGCGTGTTGAAACATGAGTCCTATTGTAGGCACATGACGCTTGGACGCCAGAGGCTGCGGCCCGGATCAAAGACCCGGAGGTTGAAATATGCGTGACAGCACCCCTGAAGGCGCCGTGTCCGGTCCGTTGCTGGACTGGTACGACCGGAATGCGCGGGTACTTCCGTGGCGCGTGCCGCCGGGTGCTGCGGAGACACCCGATCCCTATCGCATCTGGCTGTCCGAGATCATGCTGCAGCAGACCACGGTGGCGGCGGTGCAGGCGTATTTCGCAAAGTTCACGACGCGCTGGCCCGATGTGGCGGCGCTGGCCGCCGCCGATGACGCGGCGGTGATGGCCGCCTGGGCGGGGCTTGGATACTACGCAAGGGCGCGCAACCTGTTGAAATGCGCGCGGATCGTCGCGGCGCGGGGCGCGTTTCCACGCAGCCGCGCCGGGCTGCAGGAGCTGCCCGGCATCGGCCCTTACACTGCGGCGGCCATCGCGGCGATTGCCTTCGGCCAGCCGGAAACGGTCGTGGACGGCAATGTGGAGCGGGTGATGGCGCGTCTGCATGCGGTGAGCACCCCGCTGCCTGCGGCCAAGCGCGAATTGACCGCGCTGGCCACCGGGCTGACACCGCGCGAACGCCCCGGCGATTATGCGCAAGCGGTAATGGATCTGGGCGCCACCGTCTGCACCCCGCGCGCGCCTGCCTGCGGGATATGCCCGCTGGCCGGGGCCTGCGCCGCACGCGCGGCGGGGATCGCAGCCGAATTACCCCGCAAGACGGCGAAACCCATGAAACCCGTGCGCCTTGGCATCGTCTATGTCGCCTCCCGCGCGGACGGGGCGGTGCTGTTGGAGCGGCGGCCTGCGCAGGGCCTGCTGGGCGGGATGCTGGGTTGGCCGGGCAGTACCTGGACCGAAGAAGCAGCGCCGCCCGAGGCGCCCCCGCTGGAGGCGCTGTGGCGCGACGCCGGGGCAGAGGTGCGCCACACGTTCACGCATTTTCACCTGCGGCTGCGCGTGCGACTGGCACAGGTCCCCCTGGGCGTGCCCCCTGCGCGCGGGGCGTTCGTTCCCGCAGCCGAGTTCGACCCACGCGCGCTGCCCACGGTGATGCGCAAGGCATGGGCGATCGCGGCACCATCGCTGACACCGGGCAAGCCGGTCTGACCGCCCCTCCCGCCCCCGCGCGGCGCTGCAAGCCGCGCCTTGCGGCGTTGGGCCGTGCGCGCGCTTGCGCGCGCACTCAAAGTTCAGGGGCATAAGCATCAGGGCAACGCGACACGCCGGACAGGACTGCGACCGTCGTGCCCGGCAGTGAAATGGTCAGCGCTCGTTTGGCCCGAGGATCGGGTGTGCAGGCGAGGTTCGCCGCGCGGCGGCAACGGGAACGCAGCGGGCCCATGTCGGTTAAGAAGGGCAACGACCCTGCCAGCGCCCCGTCGGGCGCAGCTCCCGCCGCACCCCCGCGCTTACCGGCGCGCGGTCATCACCGGCGACTGCCCCGCATAGAAGATCGCGACCCCCTCGCGCCCGATGTCGAAGCGCGTGACCGCCTCCATCGCATCGAGAAACCGCCGCTCGAGCGCCTGCAGCGCGGGCGGGCAGGCCACACGGGTGGTGGCCATCTGGCCAAAGCGCAACCCGCTCAGGCCCACCTCAAGGTCGCCGAAATACAGGTTGCATGCCGCCCTCCCGCTGACCCTGCCATTGACGAACCGCATGGTCAGTTCCGGAAACGCCGCCAACGCGGCATCGACCGGCACACCCAACAGCCCCGTGACCTGCCATTCCTGGCCGCGCAACAATTGCCCCGGGTCCCCGCCGCAGCCGCGCAGCGTTGCCGCATCGGTTTCCACCCCCACCAGAACGGGCGACGGCATCCCGCTCAGCCGGTCATGGCAGATCGTGTCGCTGAGCGTCACCTGAAAGGCACCGGCATCCACTTCCAGTCGCCCGTCGATCATCGCGATGGGCGGAAGCGCCCGCGCCTGCGCTTCTTCATCCCCGGCCAGCCGCAGGGCAATCGCGTCAGCAGTGATGCGCAGGGTCCAGTCCGAATCGCGCCCGGTGGCGGTAAAGGGCAGCAGCACCGGACCCAGCACCGGTACGCATTCGCCCAGATCCGCGCCGTCCAGCGTGACCTGTAGCCGGTTTCCGTGCAGCCACACTTCGGACGCCTGGGCGCCGAACCATCCGGGCGGCGCATCGGGCAACGGCGGCAGCACGATCACCCCGGCGTCATGGCGCATCCGGATCGCGCCGTCATCGGTCATGGCGAAGGCCAAATCGGCCTCGGCGCAGCGCATAGGCTGGGCGAAGCCGATGGCCAGCATCGGATCAAGCTCCATCGGATCGAGGGTAAGGGACCGCGTTTCGGGCATGGTGACCGCATGCATCGTGGCGATCACCTGCGCCCGATGCAGCACCCCGGCGCGCAGGGACGCGGCCGGTCCGGGCACGTCCTCCAGCGTGGTGTGCAATCCCGCCTCCCCCGCGTCGAGCGGGACACGCATCCGACGCAGCAGCGCCCCCTCGGCGTTGCGCAATTCGAACAACGCCTCGGCCCCTGTCGGGACTTGCCCAAGCCCGGGCCAGTCGAGCGTCACCTGCAGATCCCGCGCCAGCACGGGGGTGGCCCCAAGGCCACAACTCAGCATCGCCGCCATCAACCAGCGCATCGCGGAACTCCAGCAATTCGGTCCGCGCGCGCCCGTCCCGACCGGATCAGGCGCGTTCGGTGTATTCGAAGGTTTCGGTGTTCACAACGATGGCTTCATCCTGCCCCACGAACGGCGGCACCATCACGCGCACACCATTGTCCAGTATGGCGGGCTTGTAGCTGTTGGCTGCAGTCTGGCCTTTCACCACCGGCTCGGTCTCGACGATGGTGCATGTCACCTTTTGCGGCAACGACACGTTCAGCGCTTCTTCACCATGATACTCGATCGTGACCATCATGCCATCCTGCAGGAACGGGCGACGTTCCCCCAGAATATCGGCGGGCAGTTCCAGCTGCTCGAAACTTTCCATGTCCATGAACACAAGCATGTCGTCGTTCTGATACAGGAACTGCTGGTCCTTCTGCTCCAGTCGCACGCGCTCGACCTTGTCCTCGGACCGGAAGCGTTCGTTCAACTTGCGGCCATCGCGCAAATTCTTCATCTCTACCTGCGCGAAAGCCCCCCCCTTGCCGGGTTTGACATGGTTCACCTTGACCGCCGCCCACAAGCCGCCGTCGTGTTCCAGAACGTTACCCGGACGGATTTCGTTTCCGTTGATCTTTGGCATGTCTCACCCTGGACTGACTTGCGGAACCTTTGAGCGCCCCTATATCTTGCGGTGAGATTTGGTGCAAGAACAGGCTTTGCCCGGCATGAATTCGCCAACATGCGCCCGGCGCATAGCAGGTATGCATCAAGAAGGTAGCGAATCGCCTGCCGGAACGCGTAGGTACGCCAAACGGGCAAATGCAAGCGCAAGAATACGAATAAAGGACCTCAGTATGTTCGATTCCACGGATGGCACAGCTTTCAACCACGAACAGGGCGCGCGTGCGCGCAAATTGTTCGCTGCAGTGGTGCTGGCCGCGCTGGATGACGCCATCGCCGACGACAAGAAATACGGCAACGGGCCGGAACAGATCGCCCGCTGGGCACGCTCGCGCGACGGGCGCGAAGTTCTGTCCTGCGCCGGGATCGACCCGAACGAACGTGTCGTGAATGGGTTGATGGAGTTTGTGGGGCGTGGTGTGCGCACCTCCGTCGCGCTGTCGCGCGAGGAGAGCGAGCGCCGCAATGCCGCCGCAGCCGCCGAGGCACAGGCCGCCTGATACAGCACTACTGCGCCCAAGAGCCCCCGCGCCCCCGGCGCGGGGGCTCTTGCGTCGTGGCCCCTCTGGTTCTGGCCTGCACCCTCGGCACTGTGGCTCTGCTGCGACACGACAAGGCGCTGGCGCCCGCTCGGTCATCACGAAGTCACATGCCTGTGTCCGGTACG
>SKKS01000267.1 GCA_007123625.1 Paracoccaceae bacterium | reverse complement strand
GCGCGCAGCAATTGTGCCATCCAGCGGTCCACCAGATCGGGGCGCGTGGCCAACAGCGCCGCAGATACCGTCAGCACGATCGGATGACCGAAGCCTGCGTCGCTGTCATCCTCGTACCCACGCAGGCGCAGGACTTGCACCGCGCCCGTGGTTGCGCTGAGGATCGCGGCCAGTGCCGCGTCGGAATAGATGACATCCACCCGGCCCTGATAAAGCGCGGCCACCTCCTCGCGCTGGACGGCGAACTGGCTGCGGCTGCCCCAGAGCGAGGCGCGCGTTTCCGGCCCGGCGGTGGCGTCGTCGAAATAGGCGCGCTCGATCTCGATCGGGACTACGGTGATGTCGGCGCGGGTCAGTCCGGAAACGGTCAGCAGGTGATCGATGCCCGCCAGCACGGTGGCGCGCCACCAGTCGGTGCGGTCATTCCGGCGGATCGGCAGGGCGATGCGCGCGCCGCGCAGCGCCTGCGGCGACAGCGGCGCGTTGGCGGACAGCGGATGGTCGGGCAGCACGTAGAACCCGGCGACCCGGTCATGCCAGTTCAATCCGATGACCCGCAGGTCCACGCCACGCGCTATTGCCTGCAAGGGCGGAACATAGCCGCCGAAGCGGAACAGCGCAGGGTGGTCGTGGCTGTAGTGCGCCAGTCGCGTGGCCTCGTCCGGTGATTCCGATATCGAGCGCACAGCAATTCCGTCGGCGGCGAATTCAGCCTCAAGCCAACCCTGACGAATCGCGACCGATGCCGCGGTGGGTGCCGGGCAGCGGGTGTACCAGAGCGTCGTCATGAATGGCTGCCCCCTTCGTGGCCGGGTCAGCCCTCAGCGTCGCGCAGGGCGCGCGCGGGCGCAAGCACGCGATGGTAATGCCAGCGATCAGTCACGCTTATCACAGGCGGCGGCCTCGGCAAAGACCCAATCGTGAAAGGCGCTGATCGATGGGCGCTCCAGCGCCGCTTCGGGGCAGACAAACCAGAAGCCATAGTCCGACGGCACCGACGGCTGCGGAAACGGGCGCACCAGCCGCCCGTCGGCCAGGGCATCCATAACCAGCGCATCGCGTCCCAGTGCCACGCCCAGCCCTTCGATCGCGGCCTGCACCACCATGTTGGACTGTCCGAACCGCCGCACGCGCGCCGGGCGGGGCAGGGACACGCCCGATTGCGCGGCCCAGAATTCCCAGTTTGGCAGCCGCCCGCCAACGGGTTTCAGCTCGTCCACCAGCAGCGTGTGCTGTGCCAGATCAGCCGCTTCGCGCAGTGGCGGACCATCGCGCAAAAGCGCGGGCGCGCAGACCGGCGTCAGGCTTTCGCCCAGAAGGCGCCGGACATGCAGCCCCGGATACTTGCCCATGCCGTAGCGAATGGCCAGATCGGCCTCGCCGCCGGCGAAGCTGACGGGGCGCGGGTCAGTCGCGATCGACACGGTTATGTCGGGGTGCTTCTGGTCAAACCGGATCAGGCGTGGAAACAGCCAGTTGATTGCAAAACCTGGCAGGCAGGATACCGCCAGCGTGACCCCGCTGGTGCCCCGGCTGCGCAGCTCCTGACAGATCTCGCCGATCCGGCCTAACCCTTCGGCCACCGCCTGTGCCAGGCGCTGCCCCTCATCGGTGGGGTGCGAGGCGCGCGCGCCGCGGATCAGCAGCCGCTGGCCGGTCCAGTCCTCGAGCAGGCGCACATGCTGCGAGACCGCGCTTTGTGACATGCCAAGCTCGTCCGCCGCGCGGCTGAAACCATTCAGCCGCACCACGGATTCGAAGGCGCGCAACGCAGCATATGGCAGGGTGGGCAACATGGCCGGGATATAAGCCTGACTTAACGGGTGGATTAGACCTCGCATATTGCGCGCGGGCTCGCAACGGCATCGACTGGGTTCCGGGTGGGGCAAGGTCGGAAGCGACGCGGATGCGTACGGAACAGGCACTGGATCCGGAACTGGAACGGGGGGTGGCGAACCTTCTGTTCGATTGCGCCAGTGCGCAACCCGGCGCGCGGCTTCTGATTCTGGCCGAATCGCCGACACTGGATCATTTCGCCCCGGACCTGGCCCCGGCGGTGGCGCAGGCCGCGCGCGCCCTCGGGGTCGATGTGACGTGTCGCGAGATCGGTTTCTTTCCCCAACCGGGCGACCTTCCGGCGCCCTTGCGTGCGGAAATGGATAAGGCGGATCATATCCTTTACCTTGCGCGGTTCGGCGACCAGATGCGGTTTCGCCCGCTGCCGCATGCTGCGCGCTCCGTCGTCAGCCACGCCATGACCCGTGCTGCGCTGGCCGGGCCGTTCGGCACGGTGCCGCACCGGGCGATGCTGGCACTCAAGGCCGCGATCAACGACGCGATGCAGACCGCGCGCAGCATTCGCGTTACCTGCCCATTGGGCACCGACCTGCAGGGGCACATCGGGCCCGAGCCCGCGCCGCTGCCCGATGTGACGGTGCTGCGCTTTCCCATGGCGGTCTTTGCGCCGGTGCCGATGGCGGGGTTTTCAGGGCGGTTCGCGCTGGCACGGTTTCTGGTGGGCACGGGGTCGATCTATTACGAGCCCTTCGTACATCCGTTCGACGGGGTGGTGCGGGTTTCGGTCGAAGGCACCCGCGCCACCGGGCACGATGGCCCGCCCGAGGCCGTGGCCGGGATCCGAGCCCATGTGGCCAGCATTGCCCGCAGCTTCGGGCTGGACGGGGACTTCGTGCATTCTTGGCATGTGGGGATCCATCCCGGCTGCGCCTATGACGGTCGGGCCGAGGAAAACCCGGGGCGGTGGACAAGTTCCGCCTTCGGCAACCCGCGCCTTTTGCATGTCCACACCTGCGGCGCCTATGCGCCCGGCGAAATCTGCTGGAATATCCTTGATCCCACGGTCACACTGGACGGCGTGGCGCTGTGGCAGGACGGCAGACTTTTCCCCGACCGTATTCGCGGCGGTGACCGTGTACTTGAAAGTTGCCCCGCGCTTGCCGCCCTGTTCGACGCGCCGGAAACTGCCGTTGGTATCAACTGAAACCGAAAGGACCCGCATGTTCCTCAAGAACGCCTGGTACGTCGCCGCTTGGGATCACGAGATCGGGCGCGCCCTGACCCCGGTGCGCATGCTGGACGAGGCGATCGTCCTCTATCGCACCGGCGATGGCGCGGTTGCTGCGCTGGAAGATGCCTGCCCGCACCGCAAGCTGCCGTTGTCCATGGGGCGGCTGAAGGGCGATCAGGTGGAATGCGGCTACCACGGGCTGACCTTCGACACATCGGGGACCTGCACCCGCGTGCCGGGGGCCGAACGCATTCCCCACCGCGCCTGCGTGCGTGCCTATCCAGTGGCCGAGCGCTACGGGCTGGTCTGGGTCTGGATGGGCGATCCGGCAAAGGCGGACCCGGCGGCGATCTTCGATATTCCCGAATGGGGCAATCCCTCCTGGGGCGTGAGCCGCGGCGACGCGATGACGCTGGAGTGCAATTACCTGTACATGACCGACAACCTGCTTGACCCCAGCCATGTGGCCTGGGTGCATCAGAGCAGCTTTGCCGGGGCCGGCACCGACGAGACCCCGCTCAATACCGATGTCCACGACAAGGGCGTGACGGTCTGGCGATGGATGCTCGATACGCCGCCGGCGCCATTCTACGCCCAGTTCCTGAAATTCACGGGCAACTGCGACCGCAAGCAGCACTACGAGGTGCATTGGCCCAGCCACGCCATCATCAAGGCGATCTTCGCGCCCGCCGGAACCGGGGGCGAGGGCCAGCCGCTGCACCCCGATACGTTTGTCATGGACAGCTACAACTTCATGACCCCGGTAAGCGCGTCCGAAACCCGCTACTACTGGTTCCAGATGCGCAATTTCGCGCCGGATGACGCCGACGTGTCCGCCCGCTTCGCCAAGTCCGTGCGCGGCGCCTTCGAAGAGGACCGGGTGATTCTCAATGCCGTGCAGAAAGGGATGGACGCCAAGCGCAGCCCGAACCTGGATCTGGCGATCGATCTGGGCCCGCTGCGCTTCCGCAACCGGCTGCGCAAGATGACCGAGGCCGAAGCGGCGGGCAAAGCCGTGCCCGCAGAGGACTGAACCAGCGCCGCGCCGATTTCGGAGGGTGGCTGCATGCGGGAAGTGTTGCATAACAGGCGGGGGATTGCCGGTCCCTGTCGGGGCAGGGGCATCGGGGCTTGAAACAGGTGCCCGCGCCGCGTATGTCGCCTGCAACGAGATGTGACCGGATCAGGACATGGCCAGAACAAACCCCCTTCAGTTCATGCAGCAGGTGCGTGCCGAAACCTCCAAGGTTGTTTGGCCCACCCGGCGCGAGACGCTGGTGACCACGGTCATGGTTTTCGCGCTGGCCACGCTGACGGCCATTTTCTTCTTCCTGGTCGACCTCCTGATCCGAACCGGGCTGTCGGGGCTTCTGGGGTTCTTCTGACCCGACGGGTGGCGTGCGGGCTTGAATTGCCCGGGCGGTCCCTGTAAGCGGTCCCCGATCAAGCGGTCAGGCTGCGCACCGATTCGGTGCGCTGTTTTATTTGTCGCACGGTGTCCGGAACAGGAACGCGGCAAGTCGGCAGGGCTGCGCAGTGGAATGTACCGGGGCCGCGCGCGCCCTGGCGGGACAGGGGTGATGAACGGATGGCGAAGCGCTGGTATTCGGTAAGCGTGCTGTCGAATTTCGAAAAGAAGGTTGCCGAGGCCATCCGCACCGCGGTGGAAGAGGGCGGCCTTCATGACGAGATCGAGGAAGTGCTTGTACCCACCGAGGAAGTCATCGAAGTGCGGCGCGGAAAGAAGGTCACGTCCGAACGCCGATTCATGCCCGGCTATGTGCTGGTGCGCATGGAGATGTCGCCGAAGGGGTATCACCTGATCAATTCGATCAACCGCGTTACCGGCTTTCTGGGTCAGCAGGGCAAGCCGATGCCCATGCGCGACGAAGAGGTGAACGCGATCCTGAACCGGGTCGAGGAAGGCGAGGTCGCGCCGCGCTCGCTCATCCGGTTCGAGATCGGCGAGCAGGTACAGGTTGCCGACGGCCCCTTCGAAGGGTTCTCGGGCATGGTCGAAGAGGTGGACGAAGACAACAACCGCCTCAAGGTCATGGTGTCGATCTTTGGCCGGGCCACCCCGGTCGAACTGGAATTCACCCAGGTGTCCAAGGGCAGCTGAGTGATCTTCGGGTGGGAGGTTGACGGGGGGCGCCCCGTGGGCCGGACCACCTCAACCGCAGCGGCGCCCTCGCGTGGTGCGCCGTGTTGACATGAAGGAGAGGCCAAATGGCCAAGAAAATGATCGGGCAGCTGAAGCTGCAGGTTCCGGCGGGCAAGGCGAACCCGTCGCCCCCCGTTGGCCCCGCACTGGGTCAGCGCGGCATCAACATCATGCAGTTCTGCAAGGACTTCAACGCCCGCACACAAGAGATGGAGCCGGGCGCACCCTGCCCGACGATCATCACCTATTACCAGGACAAGTCCTTCACCATGGAAATCAAGACGCCGCCCGCGTCGCATTTCCTGAAGAAGGCCGCCAAGCTGAACTCGGGTTCCAAGACTCCGGGTCGCGCCGTGGCGGGCACCGTGACCGCAAAGCAGGTCCGCGAGATTGCCGAGGCCAAGATGCGGGATCTCAACGCGAACAGCGTCGAGGGCGCAATGCAGATCATCCTCGGCTCGGCAAAGTCGATGGGTATCGAGGTGAAGGGGTAAGTCATGGCCAAGCAAGGAAAGCGTTTGCGCGCTGCGCATGAGGCCTTCGCCGGCAAGGAAAACCTGAGCGTCGAGGACGCGGTGACCCTGATCAAGGGCAATTCCAACGCGAAGTTCGACGAAACGGTCGAAGTGGCCATGAACCTGGGCGTTGACCCCCGCCACGCGGACCAGATGGTTCGCGGTGTTGTCAACCTGCCCAACGGCACCGGCAAGACGGTGCGCGTGGCAGTGTTTGCCCGTGGCCCCAAGGCCGACGAGGCCAAGGAAGCAGGTGCCGATATCGTTGGCGCCGAGGACCTGATGGAATCCATCCAGTCCGGCAAGATCGACTTCGACCGCTGCATTGCGACCCCGGACATGATGCCGCTGGTCGGTCGTCTGGGCAAGATCCTGGGGCCGCGCAACCTGATGCCCAACCCCAAGGTCGGCACCGTGACCATGGATGTGGCCCAGGCTGTCAACAGCGCCAAGGGCGGGCAGGTGCAGTTCAAGGTCGAGAAGGCGGGCGTCATCCATGCCGGTGTCGGCAAGGTGTCGTTCGATGCTGAAAAGCTGGCTGAAAACATCCGCGCCTTTGTCGATGCAGTTGCCAAGGCAAAGCCGACGGGCGCCAAGGGCGCTTATCTGCGCAAGGTCTCGCTGAGCTCGACCATGGGTCCGGGTGTCAGTGTCGATTTGGCTTCGGCGACCGGCAACTGAGCCGAAAGCCGCCTGAAAAGGCGGCACTGAAAGCGAAGATTCGCCCGCTGTCCATTATGTGATGGGCGGCGGGCGCAAATGGCGCGGCTGGGGGGTTGTCCCTTTGGATCAAACCGACTAAAGCCTCGTCGCCTGCGCATTGACTTGATCATTGCGCAGCTTCGTCCGAGACGGTGGGTGCCCGGGGTTTGCCCGGCGCTTAATTTCCTGCCTGAGACGGGAAACGAGAATTCATTCCGCCGGGGGTTTCCTCGGGTGGTCTTGACCTCGGGACCCTGATTCGGACCCGAACGCCCCGCAAGGGGCGAAAAACGAGCCGGGGGCGTGTGCCCCCAAACTTGGAGTGAACCGTGGATAGAGCCCAGAAAGAGAAAGTGGTCGAGGAACTCGGCCAGATCTTCGAAAGCTCTGGTGTGGTAGTGGTCGCCCACTACGCAGGCATGACGGTTG
>SKKS01000159.1 GCA_007123625.1 Paracoccaceae bacterium | reverse complement strand
CCGTCAGCGGACGCCCTTCGCGCTTGATGATCCGCCAAAGGGCCGGGTCACCCCACAAGCGGTGCTCGTTTATGAATGCCTCGCGATAAGGTGCCTCGAAACCGGCCACAGCGCGGGACGTGCGCGAAACGGCGCTGCGCGCCGCGCTCAATTCATAGTTCAACCGGATGCCCATTGGCCCGGTCGTCTGTTCGCGCCGGGGGCGCACGGAATCTTCCATCATGTCGGCATGCAGGGCGGCGTAGACCGACTCGGGCGGCAGGTCGCGACCGTCCCATTCCTGCAGCGCTTCAAGTGTGCGGGGAACCGCATTTACGATCTGAGTGTTCTGGACGCTGAGCCACAGCATCTGCACGATCGGCCAGATAAAGACGGTCAGCAGGAACACCAGAAGGGGTGTAACCAGTCCCAGCGCCATCAGCTTCCGTTTGCGTTCGGCCCGCTGCAGCGCGCGCTTCAGAGGCGTCCCATCAGAGGTAACAAGTTTGCCGGGACGGTCCGGAGCCTGATTGGCCCCAATCATTGCGGCATCGGCCTGTGCCATGACGCTCTCCCTGTCGAACGTGCCCTGCCGGAAATGGCGCTTGGTGTCGAAGGCCGGGCGGGGCGCTTGGCAGCGCCCCGCCCGGCACAGTCACTTGAGCTTACTGGAGCATCCAGTTTGCAAAGCGCTCACGCAGCTCGTCGCCGTAATCGACCCAGAAATCGTTATCCAGCACGATCGGCGCGAAGTAGTTTTCGGGCGCGGTCGGCATGTGCGGCGCCATGTCGATGCCAAGATCGGCATGCTCACCCACCAGTTCCGCCGAGGACGCGCGCGCCGGGCCGTAGGAAATGAACTTCGCCTGGTCGGCCAGCCGCTGGGTGTCGGTCGCCCAATAGAGGTACTCCATCACCGCCTCCATGTTGGGACCATCCGCCGGAACGACCCAGCCGTCCCATTCCACCACCTGGCCGTCCCAGATGATATCGGCATTCATGCCTTCGACCTCAATCGCGTCGAACATCCGGCCGTTGTAACCGGTTGCGAAGGCAACTTCGCCATCGGCCAGCAGCTGCGGCGCCTGTGCGCCTTCGGTCCAGAAGATGATGTGATCCTTGATCGTGTCGAGCTTTGCGAAAGCGCGGTCAACGCCTTCGGGGGTTCTCAGCACGTCATAGATCTCATCCAGGTCCACGCCGTCGGCATAGAGCGCCCACTCCAGGTTGGTTCCCGGACGATCCTGCAGCGCGCGGCGACCAGGGAAGTTCTCGACATCGAACAGATCCGCGATGCTTTCCGGCTGCGCGTCGTCCGCGAACGCATCAGGGCGATAGGTCAGCACGGTCGAGTAGACGATTTGCGGGATGAAGCACTCACCGAGCGACCCCGGCAGGAAGTCTTCGGAAGCCGGGGTGCCATCGGGCGCCGCGGCAAGCATCTCATCATGGTCGATCTGCAGGATGATGCCTTCGTCGCATGCAAGCTGTGCATCCGACGGCAGCATGTCCACCAGGTCCCAGGTCACGTTGCCGGCCTGCGACTGCGCGCGCAAGCTGGCCAGCGCGTTGGCCGAACCATCGTCGTTGATGATGGTCACATGCGGGTTCATTTCCATCCACGGCTCATGGTACGCGCGGACCTGGCTGGCAGTATAGGCACCGCCCCAGGACACGATGGTCAGCGACACAGGATCCTGCGCAGCGGCGCTCATGGCAATGACACTGGCTGCGGTGCTTGCACCGATCAGTTTCAGGGTCGATTTCATACTTACCTCCTTGGTTGGCAAACTCATGGTATGGTCCCTCGTCCGGACACATTGTTTATTGTGCCGCGTTCACTTGCGCGGCAGCGACTTGCACGCGCCCGCCCGTCAGGACGGATCGAGTGCGCGGCAATCTTCGACGCTCCATCCGACAGATGCCTTGTTTCCGACCGCCACAAGACGACCGCCGGAGTTGTTTGGCACCTTGACGATGAATTCATCATCGCCGCAGACGTTCATCCGCACACGGATGTGATCGCCCAGATAGATCAGCTCCAGCACCTCGGCGTCGAAACGGTTCGGCATGTTCGCAGCGGCATCACCCACGACCACGCGCTCGGGGCGCAGCGACAGGGTCGAGCGCTCGCCTTCGCCCGAGACGTTGATCCGCAGCGCCTTGACCATCGATCCATCTCCCAGACGCACGCTGCAGGTAGTGCCCTCGATCGCCTCGACCTTCCCCTTGAGCGTGTTGTTCTCGCCGATGAAGCCGGCCACGAAGGCATTTTCGGGCTGCTCGTACAGCACATCGGGCGGCGCAAGTTGCTGGATGCGGCCGTCATCGAACACCGCCACGTTGTCGGACATGGTCAGCGCCTCGGTCTGGTCATGGGTGACATAAACCACGGTGACCCCAAGGTTTTCGTGAATGTGCTTGATTTCGTACTGCATGCGCTCGCGCAGGTTCTTGTCCAGTGCGCCCAGCGGCTCGTCCATTAGGATCAACTCGGGCTCGAACACCAATGCCCGGGCCAGTGCGATGCGCTGCTGTTGTCCGCCGGATAGCTGCGCCGGACGGCGCCCGGCAAAGGCGCCCATCTGGACCATATCCAGCGCACGCTTGACCTTCTTCTCACGGTCGGACTTGCCCATGCCGCGCACTTCCAGCGGAAAGGACAGGTTTTCACCCACGGTCATATGCGGAAAGAGGGCGTAATTCTGAAACACCATGCCGATCCCGCGCTTGTGCGGCGGCACGCTGTTGATCGGCTTGCCGTCAAGCGTGATGTCGCCCGATGTCGCGGTTTCGAAGCCCGCGAGCATCATGAGGCACGTGGTCTTGCCGGACCCCGAAGGCCCGAGCATGGTCATGAATTCGCCCTTGCCGATACTCAGGTTCAGATCTTTCACGACCAGCGTTTCGCCGTCGTAGCTTTTCTGGACCCTGTCGAATGCGACGAACCCGCCGCTCTGGCTGGATGCAACCACGCATGTCTCCCTGTCAGATGGCAGTTGGCCTGCCTTTTCTCACCCGAAAGTAAAGCCTATCCCTCCGGGGCATTGCAACCATATTGTCATGTTTTTTTCCATTCGGCCCGATTCCGGCACATATGCCCCCGAAAGCGGCAATATTCAGGCCAAAAAACCAAGAATGACCGATCTCGCGGACACATTGCTCATGCGCTTTCACGCGCAAATTGGCCTGCAAATACGCGTTTGATGCGGTCGGGCGCCGCGGGCAACACTGAATTTGGGGGTAAAGTGGTGCGGTCGAGAGGACTCGAACCTCCACGGGTGTTAGCCCACAGCGACCTCAACGCTGCGCGTCTACCAATTCCGCCACGACCGCACTGCCAGAGGCAGGCGCGTCTTAGCCCCAGACCGCCCGGTTGTGAAGAGGAAATCCACGCCGCCCCCTAGAAATCTGGCGCCTGTCTCACGCAAAGGCAGCGCCAGTTGCTGCTGCGCGCGGTGCGGCCCTTTCACCGGCGCGCGCCAACCGCTAGAACCGCACGTGGCGCACACGCGCGCAGTTTCAGGGAGTTTGGCAATGCCCGAATGGCGGCATCTGGACGGGCTGTCGGATTACAGCGCCACGCTGCAGGCAATGGAAGCGCATGTGGCAGAAATCGCGCGCGGAACAGCGCCCGAAGCGATCTGGCTGCTGGAGCACCCGCCGCTCTATACCGCGGGCACCAGCGCGCAGGCTGCTGACCTGACCGATCCCGACCGCTTTCCGGTGCATGCCGCCGGGCGCGGCGGGCAGTACACCTATCACGGGCCGGGCCAGCGCGTGGCCTATGTGATGCTGGACCTCAACCAGCGCGGGCGCGACGTGCGCCGCTTCGTCTGCGCGATCGAGGATTGGGTGATCGACACGCTGGCCGAATTCAACGTGCGTGGCGAGCGCCGCACGGGGCGGGTCGGCGTCTGGGTCGCCCGTCCCGACAAGCCCCCCCTGCCCGATGGCACCCCGCGCGAGGACAAGATCGCCGCCATCGGGATCAAGCTGCGCCGCTGGGTCAGCTTTCACGGACTGTCCATCAATGTCGAGCCGGACCTCAGCCATTTCGACGGCATCGTGCCTTGCGGGATCACCGGGCACGGTGTGACCAGCCTTGTGGACCTGGGCCTGCCGGTCACAGTGGATGACCTGGATCTGGCCCTGCAGCGCTGCTTCCCGCGCCATTTCTGACGCGGGGCTTTGGCCGTTCAGGGGCGCGCCATCCCTGCGGTATCGATCTCGACCACCTGCGCCAGATCCTCGATCGCGTCATGAAGAATCTGCAACATGTAGCGCGGGTTATGAACATACCCGCCCGGCGACTTGCGCGAGACCTGGTAGTTATAGACCGCCTTGAGCAAGCGCGGGGTAAATGCCTGATAGCGATTGTCCCGGCTAAGGTGATCGCCCGATGCCGCGCCCGAACCATCCTGATCCACGAAGAAATAAGGGAAGCCCGCGCCATAAGCGATTGGGGTGCCAGAAATTTCTTCGGCATAGAGGCGGATGGCGTCAAACAGCTTCGCCTCCAACGCGACAATTTCGGCATGAATTCCGCCCGACCGGTCGCCTGTCCCGGCGAAATCGCGGTGCTGGGTGCGGATATCGCGAAGTTCATCGACGCCCTGGTGACAGGCCAGGCAGCCTTCGACCGCGACCTGGGTGCTGTGGGGGCTGTGGCAGTCGCTGCAGGTGGCGGCGCCTGGCACATGCATGAACCGGCCCGCATAGCTGTGCCCCTCATACTGGAAACCCGGGCGCACATCGGCGCCCAGCGTCACCGCCGCGGCAGGACCGTAGTGGATATTTATGAAGGCCAGATCGGAACTGACCGCGTCAGCGCCCATACCCTCGATCCGGCTGGCGACTGCATCGCCCGATTGCCGCCCGGCGTGGCAGACATTGCAGGTCGCGTTCATGCCGAAGCCGTCGACGGTCATGCCTGCGGGAAAGGTGACGGCGTCCAGCGCATGTGCCTCGGCTGTATGGCATGAAGCGCAGCCGATGGGCGAATTGATCGCGCCAGTGCGGTGCACGCTTCCGGCCTCGGAACCGTCGGACCCCAGGAAATCCAGAAACCCGGTCTCCGAATGGCACACCGCGCAGGATTCGGGCACTTGGCCATCCTGATTCCAGTAGGTGAAGGACGGCGAGTGATAATCCCCGTGCGGCGAGGCCAGCCACGCGGCGATGATCCGCTCCAGCCCGACCAGCCTGTCGCCGTCTTCTGCCTTGGCCTGCTGTGGCGCCATCAGACACGCCGCCACAAAGATGAAAATCTGGAAAAATCGCATGTTAACCCCCCTCTGGTCAGCTTCTGCGCAGTCGTTCGGGACCGCAGCGCCGGCGAATGGCACTTGATCCCCGTCAATGCATCGTGCTCCCATGCACGCCAAGGTTGCCTTGCGACGGGCCATGACACAAGCGAGATCGAAGGATATGCACACAGGACTCCCGCGATTCTCCGGCCGGACACTGGCCATGCTCTATCTTTTATGCGCGCTGGTACCGCTGGGGTTGGCGCTTGGCCAAAGCGTTGCCCCGGCGGCGGGCTGGGAACACGCGGCGGCAGCACTTGGGCTGGTCGCGCTGGCCGGCATGGCGGTGCAGTTCGTGACCTCGGGCCGGTTCGAAGCGGCGTCGGGGCAACTCGGCATCGACAAGATCATGGGCTTTCACAAGATCGCCGCCTGGTGGCTGTTGCTGGGCGTGCTGGCACACCCGCTGCTGTACGTGCTGCCCACATGGCTTGCGGATCCGGCGCTGGCACGCATCCGGCTGGAATTCTATCTGACCGACCCGGCCTATCGCAGCGGTGTGGTCGCATTGGGGGCGTTGCTGGTGCTGGTGCTGACCTCGGCCCTGCGCGAGCGGCTGCCCTTTCCTTACGAGGTCTGGCGCGGCGCGCATGTGGTTCTGGCGCTGGTGGCGGTGATCGGCGGGCTGCACCACGCCATCGCCGTGGGCCGGTTCAGCGCCGAAGGCATGGTCGCGGGCTTCTGGTGGGCGCTTGGCGCCGGTGTTGTGGCGGTCATGGCCACGCTGTATGGCTGGCGCTGGTGGCACCTGCACCGGCACCCGTGGCGGCTCGAAGCGCTGACCAAGCGCGCCGACCGCATGTGGGAGTTGGACATCACGCCACAGCTGGGCACGCCGCCCCTGCCCTATCATGCCGGGCAGTTCGTATGGATGACCGACCGCGACCGCCGGTTTCCGCTGATGGACCATCCGTTTTCCATCGCCGACAGCCCCGGACGGCCGGGGCTCAGTCTGCTGATCAAGGAATCGGGCGACTATACCAACCAGATCGGGAAACTGCCCGAAGGATGCACCATCGGGATTGACGGCCCTTACGGCGAATTCACGCTTGAAGCGCATGACCCTCAGGCGGTGCTGCTGATCGGCGGCGGTGTAGGGATCGCGCCCATTCTGGGCATCCTGCGCGACATGGCCGCAAGGGGCGACAAGCGCCCGGTCCGGCTGGCCTATGCGGTGGGGCAACCGCAGAATTTCGCATGCCTCGACGAAATCCGCGCAATTGCCGCCAGCGCCGGGCTCAACCTCAGGCTCTGGCTGCTGACCGAAGACGCCCCTGCCGGGCCCGATATGGCCCCCGACATGACTCGCGGCCGCCTGACGCCCGACCGTCTGCGCGAAATGCTCAACGGGCTGGACCCCACGCAAACCAAGGCGATGATGTGCGGCCCCGGCCCGATGGTTGTGGCGGTCTCGGACGCGCTGCTGGATCTGGGGTTGCCCATGGGCAACATCATCTACGAACGCTTCGACTATGCTGGCGGGACACGCTCGCGCCAGGACCGTGCCCGTACCCGGGCATTCGTGTCGGTGGGGGCCGTGCTCGGGCTTT
>SKKS01000463.1 GCA_007123625.1 Paracoccaceae bacterium | reverse complement strand
TGGAGTTTGCATTCGAAGTCATAGAAGGCGATCTGGCGGACGACCGTGTTGATCATGTCCTCGACCTTGCCGGCCAGCAGGGTCTTGCGCTCGGTGTCCGAGGCTGCGTTGGCGAGCAGGCGGCGAAAGGTTAGCATCTCGCCAAAGACACTGGCGGTTTCGGCCAGGGTCAGCGGGGTGGAGGACAGCAACTCGCCCTGACCGGCGGCCAGGCGCTGGTGCACGCCGTGGCCAAGCTCATGCGCAAGCGTCATGACATCGCGCGGTTTGCCCAGGTAATTCAGCATGATGTAGGGATGCACATCGGTGACCGTGGGGTGGGCGAAGGCGCCCGGCGCCTTGCCCGGCTTCACGCCTGCGTCGATCCAGCCGCGGTCGAAGAACGGTTCGGCCAGCGCCGCCAGTTCCGGCGAAAACCCGGCATAGGCGTCCATCACGGTGGCGCGCGCCTGATCCCAGTCCACAGTTTTGGGCGGGTCCACTGGCAATGGGGCGTTGCGGTCCCAGACCTCAAGCCTGTCGAGCCCCATCCAGCGCGCCTTGAGCGCGTAATAGCGGTGCGACAGTTTCGGATAGGCAGCCACCACAGCATCGCGAAGGGCCTGCACGACCTCGGGTTCCACATGGTTTGCCAGATGGCGGGCATGCTGGGGCGAGGGCATCTTGCGCCAGCGGTCCTCGATCTCTTTCTCCTTGGCCAGCGTGTTGTGAACGCGGGAGAAAAGCCGGATATTGCGACCAAAGACATCGGCCAGAGCATGGGCGGCGGCCTCGCGCCGGGCCCGGTCGGGTTCGGTCAACAGGTTCAGCGTGGATTCGAGCGCAAGCGGCTCTCCGTCCACATCGAATTCCAGTCCGGCCATGGTTTCATCGAACAACCGGTTCCATGCGGCGGAACCCACAGATGATTGATCGTGCAGGAATTTTTCCAGCTCATCTGACAACTGATGCGGGCGCATGGCGCGCAGGCGATCAAACACCGGCCGGTAGCGCGCCAGATCAGCATCCTGCGCAAGCAGTGAGCCCAGCGCGGCATCGTCGATGCGGTTGAATTCCAGCGCAAAGAAAACAAGCGTCGTGGTGGCGTCGGTCACGCGGTCCTGGGCATCGGCCATGAACTTCGTGCGCGTGGAATCCATTGTGTTCTGGTAATACCGCAGGCCGGCATAGGACATCAGCCGCCCGGCCAGCATATCGATGGCTTCGTAGCGGCGCACGCAGTCCAGCATCGCCCGCGCGTCAAGATCTGCCAGCTTGCCTTCGTAATCGGCGGCAAATGCGGCGCAGTCGGCTTTCAGCGCCGCGAAGTCGCGGGCCACTTCTGGCGCGTCTGGGGCGGCATAGAGATCGCTCAGATCCCATTCTGGCAGGTCTCCGAATGCCATGCTTCCGGTTGCGTTGGCGTCGAACACGGGCGTTTTGAGATGTTTCTGCATGCGCTCCTCGATACGGTTTGTCATGTCTTAGGGGGTGCGCACCGGCGTGGCAACTGTAGCGCGCGTTTCGGGGCCGGTTCACGCGGGAAACCCAGCGCAGAACCGCGACCCAAAACTGGCCTTGCCGTTTGCGGATTGAGTATTTCACTGGCAATCGGTGGGTTTTCTGCACAGAATGAAGGCCAGGCACCGCGTATGGGTGTGGTCGTCCGGGGTGGGGCATGGCGCTTCGCAACGCCCCGCAAGAGCGTAACAGACAGCGAGGGGTCACGAGGTGACGCGGTTGTGAAAAGAGCGGACTTTTTCAACGAGATGTTCGAGCAGGGTGCGGTGCGCTGGCCGTACAAGGGGTTGCAGGGCTGGATGGGCGAGATGCCCGATGAGTTTCGCAGCCTCAAGCAGGCCGAAGCCGAAGAGTTGTTCCGGCGCATCGGCATTACATTTGCGGTCTATGGCGAAGGCGGAGATCCCGAGCGCCTGATGCCGTTCGACATGTTTCCCCGGGTGTTTGCGCAGGACGAATGGCGCAGGCTGGAACGCGGTGTGATCCAGCGGGCCAAGGCGCTGAACGCGTTTCTGGCAGATGTGTATGCGCGCGGCGAGATCGTGCGCGCGGGGCTGGTGCCGCGTGATCTGGTCTATCGCAACGAAGCCTATGAGGCCGCCGTCGTCGGCTTCACGCCGCCGCGCGGGGTTTTCAGCCATATAGTTGGTGTCGATCTGGTGCGCACCGGGCCGGACGAATTCTTCGTGCTCGAGGACAATTGCCGCACGCCGTCGGGCGTGTCCTATATGCTGGAAAACCGCGAGATCATGATGCGACTGTTTCCCGGGCTGTTCCGTGAAAACCGCATTGCGCCGGTTGACGGCTATTCCGAGGAACTGCGCCGGACGTTGGCATCGGTCGCCCCGCGCAAGTGCGAACGTGACCCCAAGATCGTGATCCTGACGCCCGGTGCCTATAACTCGGCCTATTACGAACACAGCTTTCTGGCGAACCTGATGGGGGTCGAGCTGGTCGAGGGGCAGGATCTGTTCGTCGAGGGCGAATTCGTCTGGATGCGCACCACCGAAGGGCCGCGCCGGGTGGATGTAATCTATCGCCGGATCGACGACGCTTTCATCGACCCGCTGTGCTTCCGACCCGATTCGATGCTGGGTGTGCCGGGGTTGATGGATGTTTATCGCTCGGGCGGGGTGACGCTGGCTTCGGCCCCCGGGGCCGGGGTGGCCGATGACAAGGCGATCTATTGTTTCGTGCCCGATATGGTGCGTTTCTATCTGGGCGAGGAACCGATCCTGCAGAACGTGCCGACATGGCAATGCGCGCGGGCTGACGATCTGAAGTATGTTCTGGAAAACCTTGGCGAACTGGTGGTCAAGGAAGTCCATGGCTCGGGCGGGTATGGCATGCTGGTGGGGCCGAAATCGACCCGCGAGCAGGTCGAGAATTTCCGCAAGCGGATCGAGGAAAACCCCGGCAACTATATCGCGCAACCGACGCTGGCGCTGTCGACCTGTCCGACCTTCGTGGGCGAAGGGGTCGCGCCCCGGCATGTGGATCTGCGCCCATATTGTCTGGTGGGGGATCGGGTGACGCTGGTGCCGGGCGGGCTGACACGGGTGGCGATGACCGAGGGCTCTCTGGTGGTCAATTCCAGCCAGGGTGGGGGTGTGAAGGATACATGGGTGCTTTCGGAATGAGCCTGGTCTGCGGAATTTGGCGGGATATCGGGGCTGCGGATCCAGTCCGCACGTTTTTGGGGCAAGATGACGCTGCAGCCGGGAGCGCGCCATGTTGAGCCGCACCGCAGCGAACCTGTACTGGCTGGCCCGGTACATGGAGCGCGCCGAAACGGCGGCGCGGCTGCTGGAGGTGGGCGAGCGGATGTCGCTGATCCCAAGCACCGGCGGCTCGGGCTATCGCAACGAATGGGTGCCCTTGTTGCAGGCAAATGGCAGCCACGAAGGGTTCCTGGCGAAATACCGCGACCCGGTGCAGCGCAATGTCGAAAGCTTCATGTTCTTCGACCGCGACAACCCGGGGTCGGTTGCGGCCTGCGTGGCGGCGGCGCGTGAGAATGCGCGGATCGTGCGCACGGCGTTGACCAGCCAGGTCTCGGATGCGCTCAACACGGCCTATCAGGAGTTGATGACGCTGGAGCGTACAGAGCGATCAGACCTTCCGCTGACGCGGCTGACCGAATGGACGCTGCGCTGCTGTGCGCTGGTGCGCGGCGCAATCGATGCGACGCAGTTGCGCAATGACGGGTATGACTTCCTCAATATCGGGTATTCGATCGAGCGTGCCGACAACAGCGCGCGCCTGATGGATGTGAAGTATTTCGTGCTCTTGCCTCGGGTCGATTTCGTGGGATCGGGGCTGGACAACTACCAGTGGACGACACTGTTGCGCGCGCTGTCTGCACACCGGGCGTTTCACTGGGCCTATGGCGGAGAGGTGACGGCGGCCAAGATCGCACATTTCCTGATCCTGAACCGACAGTCGCCGCGCTCGCTCCTGACCAGCGTGCAGGCAGTGAACGACCATCTGGACAGTCTTGCGCGCGCGTATGGCACCCCGACCCGCGCCCAGACCGAGGCGCGTGCATTGCTGGCCGGGCTGGCGGAGTTGACGATCGACGAGGTGTTCGACGAAGGGCTGCACGAGTTTCTGACCCGGTTCATCGGCGAAGTGTCCGCGCTGGGCGCCGCCGTTTATGACGTGTATCTGAGTGGAGACATGCGATGATCCTGACCATCGCGCATGAGACGGTTTATCGCTACGACCTGCCCATGCGGGGCGTCGTGCAGACGCATCGGCTGACGCCTGCGAAGTGCGAATCCCAGTCAGCGCTCAGCTGGGATGTGACGGTCACGGCGAATGAAGGCGCACGCGTGGTGCCGGGGGGCGGGTTTCGCGATGGTGCGGGCGACTGGGTCCAGGGTTGCACGATCATTGGCCCGGCAACCGAGGTGGTGGTTTCCGTGACCGGGCAGGTGGAAACCCGCGACATGGCGGGCGTGTTGCGGGGGCATCGCGAACGTATCCCGCCCGAGGCCTACCTGCGCCCGACGCCCGCCACCGTGTCCGATGTGGCAATCCACGAGCTTGCACAGACCGCGCGTGCGGGTCTGGACGCGCCGCTTGAGCATGCGCATGCGCTGGCCCGCGCGGTGCAGGCGGCGGTGGTCTATACTGCGGGCGTGACCGAGGCGCATACCACCGCCGCCGAGACGCTGGCGCTTGGCGAAGGGGTCTGCCAGGATCATGCGCATGTGCTGATTGCCGCTGCGCGCTGCCTGGACATGCCTGCGCGCTATGTCTCTGGGTACCTGCAGGCCTCCGAGGAGGGCTCGCCGCACGAGGCATCTCACGCTTGGGTGGAAATCTGGGTACAGGGCCTGGGCTGGGTGGGCTTCGACGCCTCGAACGGGGTGTGTACCGATGACCGGTATGTGCGGCTGGGATCGGGGCGCGACGCGCGCGAGGCGGCGCCCATTCGCGGGATTGCACGGGGACCAGGGAGCGAACACCTTGACGTCACGGTTGCGGTCGAGCTTGTGCAGCAGTAAGCAGAGACCGGCGCGACGGCGGCACAAGACCTGCGGCGTATCCTGCGGCCCGTGGTGTCGGCGAAATGTCGAAACGAAAAAATCATCGATTATCGGTAATGGTGCGGTTTGCGCGCACATGGAGGGTTCGGGCGCATGACCTATTGCGTGGGGTTGCTGCTGCGGCAGGGGATCGTGCTGTTGTCCGACACGCGCACCAACGCGGGGCTGGACAATATCGCGACCTATCGCAAGATGTTCGTGTTTCAGGTCCCGGACGAGCGTGTGATCGCGATCCTGACCGCAGGCAGCCTGTCGGTGACGCAAACGACGCTGGCGCGGCTGGAGGAAGCGACCGAAACGGAAACGGAAACGATCCCCAGCATCCTTGCCGCGCCCACAATGCTGCAGGTGGCCGAAATCGTGGGGCGGACGCTGAACGCGGTCACGCGCGAGGTGTCGGAGCGACTGGCGAGCATGAAGCAATCGGCGCGCGCGTCCATGATCGTTGCCGGGCAGCGCAAGGGCGGTGCCATGCGGATGTTCCTGGTCTATCCCGAGGGCAATTTCATCGAAGCGACCGAAGACACCCCTTATCTGCAGATCGGCGAGCACAAGTACGGCAAGCCCATCCTCGACCGGGTCATCACGCCAGACACGCCGCTGGCCGATGCCGAAAAGGCGGTGTTGCTGTCGATGGACAGCACCTTGCGGTCGAATCTGTCGGTGGGCATGCCGCTTGATCTGGCCGTGATCGAAAAGGACGCCTGCGCGATTTCGCGGCAACGGCGGATCGAAGCCGGCGATCCGGGTTTCGCCGCCATGTCCGATGCTTGGTCGCAGGCGCTGCGCGAGGGGTTCCGGCGCATCACACTCTAGGACGCGTCACGCGCTCGTGTTTTCGCCATCTTCCTGCGCTCTGGCGCAACGTGCTAGGGTCAGTGGGAAAACCGGTCAGCGGGGGGTGTGATGCGCTGGGTGATCCGACTTCTGGGTGTTGTGGTGTCGCTGGGGGTTCTGGCGGGGCTGGCGCTGTTCCTGATCCCGTCCGAACGGATTGCCGGGATCGTCGCGCAGCGGTTCGAGGCCGAGACCGGACGCGCGCTGGTGATCGAAGGGTCAGTGCGGCCGTCGATCTATCCGCTGATCGGAGTGCGGCTTGAGCAGGTCAGCCTTGCGAATGCGCCATGGTCGGACGCCGGGCCGATGTTGCGGGCCGAGGTGATGGATGTGGGCCTTGATGTTGCTGCGCTCTGGGCGGGGGATGTCATCATCCAGCGGCTGGAACTGCGCGCGCCGGATGTGATTCTGGAACGCGGGCCGGACGGACAGGACAACTGGGCACTGGCGCGGCGGTCGGTGGTAGACTCCGTGCCCGACCACGCTCTTTCAGCCGCGCGGGCAGAGCGCGGCTTTGTTCTGGAACTTGCCGAAATCAGCGATGGGCGCCTGCGGTTCCGCGACCATGGCGCGGGCATCGATCTGAGTGTGTCCGAGGTGTTTGCGGAACTGCGCCTGCCCGGTCTGGACCGCGCGGCACAACTGCGCGTACGGGGGCGCATGAACGGCCAGACGTTCAATGCACAGATGAGCGTGGCGCAGCCGGGGGCGTTCATGGACGGACGCGTGAGTGCGCTGACCATGAACGCCGAAGCCGCGGGCGCCAACCTGCGTTTCGACGGGCGCGCCGGGTTGCAGCCCCTTGCCCTTGACGGGCGCACCGAGGTGGAAGTGCCGACACTGGCGCCGGTGATGTCCCTTCTGGGGCAGTCCGGGGGCGATCTGCCTGCGGGTATGGCGCCGCTGGAATTTGCCGGACAACTGACCCGCAGCGCCGATGGCGGCGTGCACGCGCGCGAGGCGTGGTTTCGGGCCGGGTCCAATCGGCTCAGCGGTGCAGCGGACCTGCGGGTCGGCGGGGCGCGTCCGCATCTGACGGCGCAACTGACCGCCGACGCGCTGGATCTGCGCCCCGTGCCCGGCGCGGGCGGGGCGGGAGGGGACGCTCCGGCGGGCTGGTCACGGACGCCGATGGACCTTGCCGCGCTGGGGGTGCTGGACGCTGATATCGCGTTGACGGCGGGCAGCGTCGAAACAGGCGTGGTGCAGCTGGAACAGGCGCGACTTGGCCTCAGCCTTGAAAATGCGCGTGCGGTTTTTGATCTGCGCGACGTGCGATTGTTCGATGGTGCGCTGACGGGTGAATTCGTGCTGAACGGACGCGGCAGCGGGTCGGTCGGCGGCAATCTGCGCATCGCGGATGTGGCGTTGCTGCCGCTTCTGCGCGACATCGCGGGGTTCGAGCGCCTGCAGGGCAGGGGCGCTGCGGAGGTGCGTTTCCTCGGCGTCGGCAACTCGATGCACGCCATCATGAACAGCTTGTCGGGCGCGGGGCGAATCGATCTGGGGCAGGGCGAGATTCTGGGCCTTGATCTAGCGGGAATGCTGCGCACGCTCGATCTGTCCTACATGGGCGAGGGCGCGCGCACGATCTATGACCGGATTGATGGCAGCTTCACCATGGAGGGTGGCGTGTTGCGCAGCGATGACCTGCAGATGCACGCTTCACGGCTGAATGTGACCGGGCGTGGCACTGTGGGAATCGGGGAGCGCGTGCTGAACTATCGCGTGACCCCCGAGGCCATGCGCGACCCCGAAACCGGGCAGGCGCTGCGCGTGCCCTTGCTGATCACCGGCCCGTGGGATGCACCGCGCTTCCGGCTGGATCTGGAAGCACTGGCGCAAGAGCGCCTGCGCGAAGAAGCGGCGCGGCTGGAAGAGATCGCGCGTCAGGAAGCGCGACGGCGCGAGGATGAAGGGCGCGCCCGCGCCGAGCGCGAATTGCAGGAGCGACTTGGCGTGGAGCGCGACGAGGGCGAATCGCTGGAAGACGCGGCGCGCCGCCGTCTGGAACAGGAAATCGGGCGCGGGCTTGGCCGCCTGCTGGGCCGGGACTGAGCCGCGTCCGCCCCTTGTCGGAAACCGTTCAGCCTCGTCGGCAGCTGTCCCGCAAGCGCGCTATCAGCGCGCGATCACCCATTGCCCGCCCTCGATCCGCAACCAGAAGTCGAAGGACCGCCAGAGCCCGACAGCGTCGCGGTAGTGAATCAGCGGGCCAGTCATCGGGTCGAACAGGCGCACCAGACGTCCGTCAGCTGCAAAGTCCAGTTCCGAAGCGCTCCAATCGGGGGTTTGCAGGCGCCAGCTCTCATCAAGGTGCACATAGGGCAGGGCGATTTCTTCCAGAACGCGATCTGTGTCCATTGAGTAGGCAGTTTCAAGCTCGGCGCATTTTTCGGCATGCAATGCGATCAACGTGTCAGTCTGTCCTGCAATCAAAAGCGCGTGCAGATACCGATACCATTCCACAAGTGAATCGCGCACGTCATCGCCATCAGGTATCGGCGAAGCGTCTGCCCATGCCCATCGCAGCAGTGGCGCGTCAAGCGTCAGGTCCCTGCGCACCATTGCAAGACCTGTCCGGGCGTCTTGCCAGATTTGAACGGGTCCTGCCGTCCCAAGCACGGTTGGTCCGGCGCCAGTGGCATCTTCGGTGCTGCCTTCAGGCAACGCACCCTTTTGCGAAAGGGCGGCAACCGGCTGGGGCTCTTGTCCTGGCCCAGCGGCGTACATCAGCCGCGCATCCACCCCGACACGATCAGGAACGAAATCGGTTTCATCCGGCACGATCAGCCATTCAAGCCGGTTGGCGCCGGGCAGAAGCAGGTGGTTGACCGGGAGCCGGGTTTCGATCCTGCCGCCCGACGTATCACGCAAGAGCGGTATTCCGTTGACATGGATTTCGCAGCGGCGCTCGAAAATGCTGATCTCAAGAAAGAAGTCGTGACCTTTCATCAGACCGACCCTTCGTCGGACAGGCTGACGTTTTCCCCGGCGGGCCATTGCCATTCGTCAAGCAGCTTGTAGGAAAAATGGTCCTGTGATCCGCTTATCTTGGGTTTCGAAAGTGACTTCCCGCCCTGCCCGTCGCTGGCGGATTCATTGCTTCCGCCGACAAATTTCTTCATTCGCAAAAAAATCCTGGCGATCATGCCTGGCGGCGATGTTCCGAGCATTTCGCCACCCGCACTGTATGTGAACGCACCCTTGAGATACAGGCCATTGAAATAGAAACACCCAGACAGACCGCAGCCGCCCGATGCGACATTGGCAGTCACCTTGCCGCCCATGCTCAATTCGGCAGAAACGACGTAGCCGCCTTCAAAGGTAATGATCAGGACCTTGATCTCGGCTGAAAGCTCGCCTTTGAGCTCAAGCATGAACTCGCCTGCAATCTCGCCCGAACCGGCATTGGTTATCCGGGATCCGAAGGTGAAGGTTACCTCGCCCGCCAACGTCCCGGTCGCGATCAGATCTATGCGTGCCTTGGCCTTGAACGCGCGGTTGTCGTCATCAGAGCCTTCTAGATGCCTGCGTAGCCTGAGAAGTTGCAATGCCAGGGCACCGCCACCGGGGATTGCACCCAGACCCATGACGATCCCGGCAAATACGTCAAGCGTACCTTGTGCACCGATAAGGGGATCTGCCTTGAAAAACACGGTACCGTTCCAGGCCACGTCATAGGCATCGGGTACTTCCTTCAAATCCGCCGCGCCGCCCAGAGCCAGTTTCGGCCACAGAAGATTGAAAGATGCAAGATTCCCTGCAAACCCAAGCCGGGTTATCCCGTTATAGACCTTGTCAAACACCTTGCGTGTCGTCGAAAACGCCAGGTCGGACGTTTTGCCCTCGATTTCGAACGGAAGCTCTACCGATGCCTCACGACCACCTTCGGTGATCGTGATCTTGCCGCCAAAGGTCATCTTGTCCTGCTTGACCAGTGTCGCCACCTTCAGGTCGTCGGTGGCCTTGCGCGCAACGACAGGCGGCGGCATCTTGGACTTGGCGGCATCCTTCGCAAGGTTCTTTTCAATCGCCTTATGGTCCATTTCAAGAAAGGTTTCCTTGAATTCCGCCGCCTCGTAGCCCAGCGAAATCTCGCCCTCCCATTTGCGTTTGGGATAGACATGCACCTGAAAGCTGTGTTCGGCTCCGCCTTCGCAGGCCACTACGGTCCCGTGATAATGTCTCGCGGTCCGGGTCGGGTCGGTTGTCAGGAAGCGACGCAAGAACGCGCTCAGGATGACTGGCTCCAGGGGATTTGTCTTCGGTCCGGAAAGTTTGGTCTCTCCTGATGCTTGGAAATTCTGACCATCTATTCTCAGGTGCGGGTAGCCCGGCTTGCCCTTGTTGCAAGGCCCCCCGTGAATCCGGAACATCAATGTATCCACGGTATCTATGGTATCTCCGGAAATGTTGGTTGTATCGGCAACCAGCTGAATGATCTGGTCGTTCGCGTCGTTGGTCACCGTGTCGGGGGGAACCAGAACGAATTTTCGTTCCGGATGCGCACAACGGATGCTGATGGCGCTGAAGCAGCAGGTCTTTTCTTCAGGCGGAAGCGTGTCGCAATCGGCGGAGCCGTCCTTGTTGGCGGAACTCAGAAAGTCCCCCAACGTCAGTGCGTCCAGAAGCATCAACGCACTCGATCGTCCAGGGGGCAGAAGCAGCGGTGGCGTTGCTGTAACGGGGTTATCTGCGGAGGGTGGGGCGCCCGGTTCCGGCGGGGATTGCGCCTGCGTCCGAAGCCGCCAGGGGGGAGAGTGATGCTGATCGCTCATCGTCCGCCCCTTGGGTGCTGGGGGTGTGCAGCGCTGGTGCTTTGCACCTCCTGCAGATACGCCGCCGCCAGCCGCAGGCGCAGCCGTTCGGGGCGGGTGCTGTCCGACATGATCGCTGCGAACCGGGGGTCCCTGAAGGGTGCGTCGCCTTCAAGGATCGCAAGTTTCAGAAGTCCCATACGCACCTGTTCGCAGAACAGGCCCCAGTGACGGACATAGCCCTCGGACAGATCGAACGCTGTGATCAGGCGCCCATCATCCGGGTTGCCCAGTGCGGCGCCGTCGGATTTCACATGCTGCCACGCGCGCCGCCTGAAACCACGCTCCTGTGCTGCGCGCAGGGCGTCAAGCTGGTGCTGGGAAATGCTGAGCATGAATCCATCCCGCAAAAATCAATGAAAGACTATGCGCAACGCAGCGCTTCTGGCAACATATGCTTGCGTCACGGGCCGGTTTCGCGCAACACTTGTAACTCCAGATGCCCGCAAGGTGCCGCTTTTCGGGCCGATGCGTCCGTGAAGCGGGCAGGGATGGAGGGATCGGAGCATGCCACCGGCTGCACGTTTGGGCGACATGCATGCCTGCCCGATGGTTACACCCGGCACACCGCCGGTTCCGCATGTCGGCGGACCCATCACGGGGCCATGCGCGCCCACGGTCCTGATCAATTTTCAGCCAGCAGCACGGGTCAGTGACCTGTGCACCTGTGTGGGCCCGCCCGACATGATCTCGCAAGGGTCTCCTACGGTCACGATCTGTTTTTTGCCTGCCGCGCGGATGGGTGATCTGACCGCGCATGGCGGTTCGATCACCATGGGCAGCCCGAACGTGATCATTGGCAATTCCGGCGGCGGCGGTGGTGGCGGGGGAAGGGGCAGTGGCGGCGGCGGACCGACCCCGGCCGCAGGCGAAGGCGGAAGATTCGAAGCGGTCGATGAAGTACCTGTCGGCAAGCTTACCGCGCCGGAAAAACTGTCGTCGAGTGCCGCGCTGTCCCCGGGACCGCAATCGAAAGTGCTCAAGGCCGCCGCAAAGGCAGGCGCGGTCTTTGTGGAGCCGTGCAAGGATGCGACCGGCAGCGGCGGCAAGGGTCGTCCGGGAAAATGAGGGCTGCATGTCCCTTTATGCGCTGATCGACTGCGCACAGGATGACCGGCTGTATCCGCTCCTGCAGCACGAAAGCCAGTCCATGTGCCTGTTCGGCGGGCCGCCGGACCCCGAGCTTTGGCCAGTGGCACCGCATCTGGTGCTGCTAGACGAAGGATCGACCCTGCATACCGCGTTGCGCGGCGAAGGGTGGCACGCCAACTGGGGCCTGGTGTGCTGGGCCGACTGTGACATCAAGTCCCTGCGGCGCACCCTGCGCCCGGCCATGCAGGCGATGTTGCCTGACGGGCGGGTGGTGCTGTTCCGGTTCTATGACCCGCGCGTGTGGTGTGCGTATCTGCCCACCTGTGCGGGCGAGAACCTTGCGCGCTGGTTCAATGGTGTCAGCTACTGGTGGGCGCCCGACCCTGAAACCGGCCATACCCTGCGGTATGCGCTCCGCGATGGAGCGCTGGTCGTCGATGCGGTGGCCTGAGTTGCCGCGGTTTCACCAGCGCGACAGCGCATCCTCGTCTTCGGCCCGCGCGGCGACCCAGTGCGTGCCGTCCTGCATGTGCTCTTTCTTCCAGAAGGGCGCGCGCGATTTGAGGTAATCCATCAGATAATCAGCCGCGGCAAAGGCGTCGGCCCGGTGCGGGGCGGCTGTGGCCACCATCATGATCCGTTCGCCGGGTTCCAGCGGGCCGAAGCGGTGGATCACCAGCGCATCGGTCAGGGACCATCGGTCGCGTGCAGTTTCGACCATCCGTTCGATGGCCGCCGTGGTCATGCCGGGATAATGCTCGATCTCCATGGCGCGCAGCCCGCCATCGTCGCGCACGATTCCGCAGAAGGTCACCACCGCGCCGGTATCCTGCCGCCCCGCGGCGAAACGGTCGCATTCCGCGCCAAAGTCGAACGGTCCTTGCTGAACGCGCACGCTCACCGGGTCATCCCCCGGTCATCGGCGGGAAAAACGCCACCTCGCGCACGCCTTGCAGCGGTGCGTCGAATTCCGCCAGTTCCTGATCCACCGCCACACGCAGGGCCGACAGATCGGAAAAGGCCACGGCATACCGCTCTTCGCGGGCGCTGAGTTCACCGACCAGGTCGGCCACAGTCGCGGCGTCGGTCTCGACCGTTTCACGCGGTTCTCCGATGCGTTCGCGTACCCAGGCGAAGTAGAGCACATCCAGTTTCATCATGTTTCGTCCTTGAGCATTGGCAGTGCCTTGCGGAAATACTCCCATCCGGTAATCGCCGTCATGATCGCCGCGATCCAGATCAGCGCAAGGCCGGTGTTCCAGACGATACTGCCCCCGAATTCCGCCACCACCACCACGTTCAGATCCTCGGACCCCAGTTCGGCCAGCGTTTCCAGAAGCGCCGCATGTTCGCGCACCTGTGCGTTCTCGCGGACATACTCCAGCCCCATGGCCAGAAACAGCACCGCTATGGCCACCATCTGGGCCGTGGTCTTCCACTTGGCAAGGGATGTCACCTTGAGCAGGCCGGAGCGGTCGCCGAGGAATTCGCGCAGGCCCGACACAAACACCTCGCGGAACAGGATCACCGTGGCCGGCAGGATCAGCCAGGGGTCCATGCCCGAATAGCCGGTGATAACCAACAGCGCGATGACGACCATCGCCTTGTCGGCGATGGGGTCGAGCATGGCGCCGATGCGACTTTCCTGTTTCCAGGACCGCGCCAGATATCCATCGAAGAAATCGGTAATCGCGGCAAGGGTGAACAGGACCAGTGCAAACCAGTCCGCCCAGGGGCGATGGAAATACAGAAACATCACCGCTACGCCCGGAGCGGCAAGCAGACGCAGAATCGTCAGGATATTCGGCACTGTCCAGAGCATGGCTTTGTGTAGGACAGAAGCGTGCGCCGTGAAAGGCCATTCGCCTTGGGTAAGCCGCCGGGCGCTCAGCGCAGCCGCGCCAGCGCCCGGCTCAGGTCGTCATGAAGCTGAACGCGCTCCTCGGGGCTGAGAAAGGCGCCCAGTTCGACTTCGCGCCCGCCCCCTGCAAGCGTCAGGTATTTCTCGACCGGTCCCCCCTTGTCGCGCAGGGTCATTTGCACCCAATAGGGATTCGCCTCCCATGTCAGTGGGGCTTTGGCGCGGGGCTGGTGGCGGATCAGGTGCAGGGTCTCGCGCGTAAGGGTAAGTTCCTCGCGCAGCCGGGAGCGGTCGGCGTTGTTGCGGCCAAGGGCATACCACACGCCCCAGAGTGCGGTCCCCATGAAGGGCAACAGCCCCCACAGCACCGCCGTACCCAGCACCGCGATCATCGGCAGCGCCAGAAATGCCGCCGTCAACCCGATGAACCACACGAATCCGCGTGGCCCCAGCGACTGGTTCGGGGTCAGTTCGATCCGCGCAAGGGCGGGAGTTTCCTGGATCATCTGATAGGGCATGCGTGGGCGATGCCTGTCCTGTTCAACATCTGCGGGTGTCTCGGCGCAGATGATATGCCTGCGCCGCGCCAAGGCAACCCCTGATGCCGCACCACATGGGCGCGGCGGTGTCGCAGCAAAAAGGCCCCGCGTGACGCGGGGCCTTTGCAACTGTCTGCCGGTGGTCTGCTCAGTGGGCGGGCTGGCGGTCCCATTCCTCGCGCTTCGGGAGCGTTTCGAACGTGTGCTCCGGCGGCGGCGAAGGCAACGTCCACTCCAGCGTGTCGGCGTGCTCGTTCCAGTAGTTCTTTTCTTCGATCCGCTTGCCATAGCGCAGGGTGTAGAAGACCACACCGATGAAGAACACGAACGAGGCAAAGGAGATGAAGGCGCCGATCGAACTGACGTAGTTCCAGAGCGCGAAGGCTTCCGGATAGTCGATGTAGCGCCGGGGCATCCCCTGACGGCCCAGGAAGTGCTGCGGGAAGAAGGTGATGTTGGCGCCGATGAACATGGCCCAGAAGTGCAGCTTGCCAGCCCATTCGGGGTACTGGCGCCCCGACATCTTGCCCATCCAGTAATAGATACCGGCGAACAACGCGAACACCGCCCCCAGTGACATCACATAGTGGAAATGAGCCACCACATAATAAGTGTCATGGTACACCCGGTCGATGGGCGCCTGGGACAACACCAGCCCGGTAACCCCGCCCACAGTAAACAGGAACAGGAACCCGAAAGCCCAGAGCATGGGCGTCTCGAAACTGACAGACCCTTTCCACATGGTCGCGATCCAACTGAAGATCTTGATCCCTGTCGGCACCGCGATCACCATCGTCGCCGCCATGAAATAGGTCTGCTGCGTCAGCGACATTCCCACGGTGTACATGTGGTGCGCCCAGACGATGAACCCCAGCACCGCGATCGCCACCATTGCATAGACCATCGGCAGATAACCGAAGATCGGCTTGCGCGAGAAAGTCGCGATCACATGGCTGATGATGCCGAAACCCGGGATGATGATGATATACACCTCGGGGTGACCAAAGAACCACAGGATGTGCTGATAAAGGATCGGGTCACCGCCGCCGGCAGGGTCGAAGAAGGTGGTGCCGAAGTTGCGGTCCGTCAGCAGCATCGTGATCGCGCCGGCCAGCACCGGCAGCGCCAGCAAGATCATCCACGCGGTGATGAAGATCGACCAGGCGAACAGCGGCACCTTGTGCAGCGTCATGCCGGGGGCGCGCATGTTCAGGAAGGTCGTGATGATGTTGATCGCGCCCAGGATCGAGGACGCCCCGGACACATGGACCGCGAAGATTGCCAGGTCCATCGCATAGCCCGCTTCGGTGGTCGACAGCGGTGGGTAAAGCACCCAGCCGACCCCGGTGCCAAGCTGGCCATTGCCGCCCGGCGAAAACACCGAGATCACCGCCAGCGTCGACCCGGCAACGAACAGCCAGTAGCTGAGGTTGTTCAGACGCGGAAACGCCATGTCCGGCGCGCCGATGTGCAGCGGCATGAAATAGTTGCCGAAACCGCCGAACAGGGCGGGAATTAGCACGAAGAACATCATCAGCACGCCATGGGCCGTGACCATCACGTTCCAGATGTGCCCGTTCGGGGTGCATTCGCCTTCGGGCGCCGTGCTCAGGAAGCGCGCGCCTTCCATGCACATGTACTGGACGCCCGGGTCCATGAGCTCCATGCGCATGTACACCGAGAACAACACGGCGACGAAGCCGACAATGCCTGCGGTGAACAGATACAGAATGCCGATGTCCTTGTGGTTGGTGGACATGAACCAGCGGACAAAAAAGCTCCGCGTATCCTCATGTCCCCCGCCATGGGTGGCTGCGTCGGCCATAGGTGTCTCCCGTTCCCATTTTTATACGTCCCGTTCCACCTTCCGGCGCGGGCGCCGAAGATGGTTACACCGGTGTTTTAGAATGTCGTCGCGGGCGGGGCAATGCAGATGATGTCGCAGGCAGCGGGTTTCTTGATCTGGATCATTGTCTTCTGATCCGGTGGCACACTCTTGCGCGCCTGCGTCGTCAGAAATGCACAAGGCCCCGGACAATGCCGGGGCCCTGTGGATGTATGGCGCGGTTGACGGGGCTCGAACCCGCGACCCCCGGCGTGACAGGCCGGTACTCTAACCAACTGAGCTACAACCGCTCACCATATCGCTGCGGGCGCTGCCGTCGCGATGGGGGCGTGATATTCAGTGCGCCCGCCCGCGTCAAGCAGATTTGGCGTCATTTAAACCCCGCGCGCCCGGTTTTTTCGGCGCCCGTTATGTCTGCGCCTCAGGGCGCGCGGCGATGCAGCGCGGCTACCGCGACAATCATCACCATGTATGCCGCGCAGACCAGCACCATAAGAAGCCAGAACCGGGTGATCCCCAGGCCGACGACAAACGCAGCGCCGATCAGCACCCAGACCGCCTTGTCCCGGGCGATCCGAAGCCCCTTGATCGACGGGGTGGGCAAGGTCGAGACCATGAGAATCCCGACAGCGGCCAACCACAGTGCGACCGCCAGCGGCGCATTCACAACCGACAACACCCCCGCCAGCCCCAGAAACACCGGAAACATGCCCAGTATTGCCCCCGCTGGTGCGGGTACCCCGGTGAAATGTTGCCGACCCGTTGGTTTCGGCGCGTCGCGGGTGGTGTTGAACCGGGCCAGCCGCAGGCAGGTGCAGACCGCGAAGACCAGCACGAATATCCACCCCGGGCCTGCAAAATCGGCCTGCAACGCATAGCCGAACACCAGCACGCCGGGCGCCACGCCGAAGTTCACGAAATCCGCCAGCGAATCAAGCTCGGCACCGAAGTCGCTTGCAGCATTCAGGCTGCGTGCCACCATGCCGTCGACAGCGTCCAGAAGTGCGGCAAATATGATCAGCGCGGCGGCGACCTCGAAGCGCCCGTCCAGGGTGAAGCGGATCGCGCTCAGCCCCGCGCACAAGCCCATGATCGTCACCAGATTCGGCATCAGCCGGACCAGCGACAGGTTCTCGCGCAGGCGGCGCCGGGGCTTTGGGTCGGAGGGGCTCATGGCTCAGCGCGCCACGGCCAGGCGGCGTGGCTCGGCGCCCTGAAGGTCGGCCAGCACGGTTTCGCCCGCGATCATGGTCTGGCCGACCGCCACCAGCGGTTCAACCCCTTCGGGCAGATAGACATCCAGCCGCGAACCGAAGCGGATCATCCCGAAGCGTTCGCCCGCCGATAGCTGCTGCCCCTCGGGGACCTCGCACAGGATGCGGCGCGCCACCAGCCCGGCGATCTGCACCACGCCCAGCAGGCGCCCGTCGGCCATTTCAAGCACCATGCCGTTGCGTTCGTTGTCCGCGCTCGCCTTGTCGAGCGAGGCATTCAGAAACTTGCCCGGCCTGTAGGCGATCTTGGCCACCCGACCCGGCACCGGCGCGCGGTTCACGTGGCAGTTGAAGACATTCATGAAGACCGACACCCGGGTCAGGGCGGTATCCCCCATCTCCATTTCGGCAGGTGGGACCGCGGGTTCGATCAGCGACACCACGCCGTCTGCGGGGCTGATGACCAGCCCCGCGCGCGACGGCGTGTGCCGGACCGGGTCACGAAAGAAATAGTAGCACCACACCGTCAGGATGACACCGATCCACCCCAGCGGGGGCCAGATCAGGAACAGGACAAGTGTGACCAGTGCGAAGATCGCGATGAACTTGTGCCCTTCGCGGTGAACCGGCTTGATGACGGTGGACAGCATGTCGCTGGACATGGGATGCGCGCTCCTGACAGGTTTCGTGCCTGCATAAAGAAGCGCGCGCGCCTTTGCAAAGGCCGCAGCAGCTATTCGCCGGGCCGGGGCATCGCGAAGACCTCGCCCACGGCGGTATAGTCGCGATAGCCCAGCCGCGCCAAAGGCTGGAACCGGGTCACATCGAACAGCCCGTCGCGCAGGCAGTCGTCGCGCAGATGTATGCCCACCACCTCGCCCAGCACCATGAAGTTGGCCGCGCCGGCAAGCTGAACAATCTGCGTCAGGCGGCATTCCAGCGCGGCCGGCGCCTGAGCCACGCGTGCGCAGGCGATCATCCGGCATTCTTCGCGGGGGATTCCGGCGTCGGTGAATTCATCCACGTCGCGCGGCCACGGACCCGCGCTGCGGTTCATGGCATCGCGTGCGGCGTATTCGACGACATTTACGCAGAACACTCCGGTTTCGCGGATCTGCGCGACGCTGTCCTTGGTTCCGTCGCGGTCCGGCTTGGTGCCGGTCGAGGCGAACATCACCTGTGGCGGGACATAGGCCACCGCGTTGAAGAACGAATACGGCGCCAGATTGTCGCGCCCGTCCGCGCCCCGGGTCGAGATCCAGCCGATGGGTCGGGGAGTGACGACCGCGTTGAACGGGTTGTGCGGCAACCCGTGGCCGTCCTTGGGTTCGTAGAACATTGCCTGCGCCTCCTGTTGCGACAGACATACGCGCGCCGCACCGGCCCTGCCAGTGCGGCGGCACACAGGTCCTGTGCGGTCGGGCCTGTCACCCGACCCCGCCCCGCCCCCCGCAACAGGGCGCGGGCGAGCGGGTGGGGCGCCTTGTTGCGGGGGGCAGGGATCAGGCTTCAGCGTCCAGCATCTCGGGAAAGGGGACGATAGTGGATTGCACCGTGCGCATGGCCATTGCATCGGCCACCGCCCGGCTGACCCCGTCCTGATCGAACGGATAGAGCGTCTGCATGTCGAACCACGGGTACTTGTCGGCAGCGTGGTGCAGCATCTTTACCCCCAGCGCGAGGTCGTTTTCCGTGAACGCCCATGACCCCATGATGGTGATGTCCTTGGCCACGAACCGGTGCCAGTTGGTCATGATGGACCCCGCATCGGTGAACTGGCCCATCTCGATATAGAAACCCGAATCGCGCAGGAACTCGATCCCCTCGGGGCCTGCGGTGGGGTGGCCGGTGCAGTCCATCACCAGATCGGCCCCAAAGCCGCCACACAGCTCGCGCACATGGGCGATGCGCTCCTGCTGGTCGGTCATGGTGGTGATGTCCACCGTCGCCGCTGCGCCGAACCGGCGCGCAAGCTCTAGCCGGGGGCTTTCGGGGGCGCCCACGCAGATCACCTTGCCCGCGCCCATTTCCTGCGCCGCCGCCACGGCCAGGATGCCGATGGGGCCGGAGCCCTGCACCACCACCGTATCGCCCCATTTGAATCCGCCCATGCGCTGCGCCCGCGCAAAGCCGCGGATGGTCGAGGTGATCGGCTCGGACATGGCCCCCAGCCGCAGCGACATGTCATCGGGCAGCTTGTAGATCTTGGTGCCCGGCAGCATCTCCAGGTCCACATACACATATTCCGCCCAGCCGCCCCACAGATGCGGCGCCATGTCGAAGCCCAGATACCGCCCGTAATAGACCGGCGTCTGGCAGCGGTTGGAATGTTCCGGATAGTGCTTGCAATAGTAGCAATCGCCGCAGGGCATGAAGGGCGGGATCATGATCTTCGACCCTTCGCCGATGGGCTGATCCATCCAGTCGGTTTTCAGGTCGGAGCCGATCTCGACCACCACGCCCGAGATTTCGTGCCCCAGGGTAAAGGGCCAGGGCAGCGGCTTCGGCCAATGCCCCTTGAGGATATGCAGATCGGTGCCGCAGACCCCGCAGGCCGCCACCTTGATCAGCGCGCCCTTGCGCCCGATCTTCGGCCAGGGCACCTCGCGGATTTCGGCGGCACTGCCCGGGCCGGAAAATGTTGAGACTTTGATCATCGACATGGGGCCTCTCCCTGAAGGTCATGCGGGCTCCTCCCGCCCGCGCGGAAGCACGCTAGCGCGGTCCCCCGCCTTGTGAAAGGGTGAACGGCCAAGGGTGCACCGGGTTGCCGTCCGACGCCACTCCGGTGCATCCTGCCCGCTGAAGCCGCCACCGCGCGGCGCGCTGCCAGCCGGTGACCATGATGGACCAGACGACCACACGCGGGGCCGCGAACAGGGCCGAAACCGGGGCCGAGCCGACCACCGCCAAGCGGCGCGTGACCTTGCTGGGCGTTGCGGTCAACCTGCCGCTTGCGGTCGCCAAGATTGCAGGCGGCGCGCTGGCGGGCAGCCCGGCGCTGGTGGCCGACGGGGTGCATTCACTGGCCGATCTGGTGTCGGATGCGACCGTTCTGTGGGCCCTGCGCCATTCCGCCCGCGCCCCGGACGAAGACCACCCCTATGGCCATGGCCGCTTCGAAACCCTGGCCACGTTGGCGCTGTCGGCGTTTCTGTTGCTGACTGCGGCCGGGATCGTCTGGGACGCGCTGGGGCGCATTTTCGCGACCGACACCGCCGCACCCGGCCTGCTGGCGCTCTGGATTGTGCTGGCCTCGATCGCCGCCAAGGAGGCGCTGTTCCACACCACCCGCGCCGTGGCCCGGCGCACCGGCTCCACCCTGATCGAGGCCAATGCCTGGCACCACCGCTCGGATGCACTGACCTCGGTGGTGGCATTGGCGGGGATCGGCGCGGCGCTGATGGGGTTTGCGATGGCCGACCCGCTGGCGGCCAGCGTGATCGCCCTGATGCTGGCGCGGATCGGCTGGCGCTTCGGTCGCGGGGCGGTGGATGAACTGGTGGATACCCAGCCGCCCGAAGCCATGCGCCGCGCCCTGACAGCGACGCTGCAGGACAGCTCGGGCGTCGACGGGCTGCGCAAGCTGCGGATGCGCCAGCACGGGCCGCAGGTACTGGCAGATGTGGCGATCCTGGTGGACCCCGACATCAGCGTCTCCGAAGGGCACCGTATCGCCGAGGCCACCCGCAGCACCGCACTCGCGCACCATGCCGCGCTCGAAGATATCATCATCCATGTGGAACCGGCGGACAACTACCACGGCTTCGGCGCCCATGACGCCCCTTTGCGCAGCGATATCGAGGCGACGATCCTGCGCATTGCCCACGCCCAGCCCGGGATTGTCTCGGTCGAATCGCTGCGACTGGGCTATTATGATGACGGCCTGCATGTGGAACTGATCGCCACCTTGCGCGCCCG
>SKKS01000334.1 GCA_007123625.1 Paracoccaceae bacterium | reverse complement strand
CTGGCGCTCAAGGGTGCCGACGAGACATTGCGCGAGCGGTTGCTGGGGTGCATGTCGGTGCGCGCAGCGGCCGGTATCCGCGACGAGATGGAGGCGCTTGGTCCCGTGCGGCTGTCGGACGTGCAGGAGGCGCAGAAGCGCATCGTCGCCACCGCACGCGAAATGGCGGACGCCGGTACCATCGTTCTTGCCGGGCGCGGCGGCGAGGAAATGGTATGAACATGCCTGTCCCCACGCAGGGATTTCGTGCGCACCCCACCGCCACCGCCCCGCAAGGGTTTGTCCCGATGACGGCGCTTGGTGTGGCTGCACGCGATTTTGCCCGGCAGAGGCCACAGGACATGGTGCGATCGATGCCCGTACCTGTGGCACAGCTTGCCGTCGATGAACCGCCGGCCCCGGCGCTTGCACCTGTAACGGAACCCGCGACAGAAGTGGACCATGCCCCGGCCCCGGTTTCGGCTCTGCCGCCGGGACCCGTGCCATCGTCCGATGAAGTCCGCCGTGCGGCGCTGGCCGAAGGGGTTGCCTGCGGGCGCGCTGAAGCCGAGGCAGAGTTTGCTACCGCCCGCGCGGCGCTTGACGCCGCCGCTGCCACGCTTTTTGCGTTGGTAGACGGGATAACCCATGCCTCGGAATCCGAGACCGAAGCTCTGGCGCACACGCTTGGCCATGTCGTCCGGACACTGGCGTCGGAACGTGCGGGCGTGCAGATCGACCAAGATCCCGCCGGTTTCGGCGCCCGTATCGCGGCGCTTGCCGACCGGATCGTCGATGGGCATGGCGCGCTCGCCGTGATGTTGAACACGCAGGACCTTGCCGCGCTCGTGGCCGCGCGCTCTCCCGAAGCACCACAGCTTGAGCGGTTGTTACAGGCCGACCTGCGCGCGGACGCGGCGCTGTCGCGCGGGGATGTGCGTCTGCGTGCACGGGGGCTATCGCTGGATGACCTGATCCGTTGCGGGACCCTGCCATGACGATTTCGACGCGCCCGATCCCAGGCCTGATCGCGCGGTTGTGCACCGCGCCGCGCCCGCAGCCTGTGATCGCCGGGCAGGTGTTGCGCTATGACGGGCTGCATCTGGAAACCACCGGCTTTCCGGCCGAACCCGGCGCGCTGGCCCATGTCGAAGGGGCCGCAGGGCAGGCAACACTGGCCGAGGTGGTGGGTTTTGACGACGGGCGTAACAAGCTGGTCATTACCGAACCGGGAACGCCGGTGCTGGCGGGCGCGCGCGTGCATCTTGTGCCCGGCGGCCAGCACGTCCCGGTGGGCGATGCACTTCTGGGCCGCGTGATCGATGCGCAGGGCGCCCCGCTTGATGCCCGCCCGCAACCGGTCCTGCCCGAAGTCTGGCCGCTGGCCGGGCGGCCGCTCAATCCGCTGCTGCGTCGCCCGATCGATCAGCCCTTCGACTGTGGCGTGCGGATCGTCAATGCCGCGCTGACCATGGGCGAGGGGCAGCGGATCGGCATTATCGCCGGGTCCGGTGTGGGCAAGTCTGTCCTGATCGAAATGATGGCGCGCAACGCCGATGCCGACGTGGTGGTGCTGGCCCTGATCGGTGAGCGCGCGCGCGAGGTCGGGCACATGGCGGCGCGCCTGATGCAGGGCGAAGGGGCGGCCCGTTGTTGCATGATCGCGGTGCCTGCCGATCGCTCGCCGTTGTTGCGTTTGCGCGGCGTGCGCCGTGCCATCGCGATTGCCGAATGGTTTCGACATACCGGGCGGCGGGTGCTGCTGATCATCGACAGCCTGACGCGGGTGGGACACGCGCAGCGCGAAATCGGGCTGGCCATGGGCGAGCAACCCACCGCAAAGGGGTATCCGCCTTCGGTCATTGCGCTGATCCCGGCGCTTCTGGAACGTGCGGGACCGGGACTGCCGGGCGAAGGGACGATCACCGCCATCTGCACGGTGCTGGCCGATGGGGACGAAGTGTTGTCCGACCCGGTAGTGGACAGCGCGCGCGCCATCCTCGACGGGCATCTGGTTCTTGCGCGCGCTCAGGCGCAGATAGGGATTTACCCGGCAATCGACGTGCCCCAGTCGGTCAGCCGCGTCATGAGCGATGTGACCGACCCGGCCCAGCAGTCAGCCGCGCTGCGTCTCAGGCATCTGATTGCCGCTTACCAGACCAATCGCGATCTGGTGATGATGGGCGGCTATGTGCCGGGACAGGACCACGACCTGGACGAGGCCATCCGCCTTTGGCCCGGAATCCGCGCATTGATCGCGCAGGACTCGCGCCTGCCCGTCGGTCTTGACGCAAGCCGTGCCGCCTTGATGGCGCTGTGCGGCGATGCCGCTACCTCTGATGGCGAACCCTGATGCCCCGCAGCCACCTGTTCACCCTGCAGGCGCGGCGCGCGTCGGTCCGGCTGGCGCATATGGCGCAGGCGCTGGAAGCCTCGGCCAACGACGTCCGGCACAGCCGCGACATGCTTGACCGGCTTGGCATCTTGCTGGGCAATCTTTCGATGGGGCAAGGCCCGGTCACCGTGGCGCAGTTGCGCGACATTGCGCATCTGTCTGATCGTCTGGGCGCCGAACACGACCGCCAGAACGCCATGCACCAGAACGCCGAGGCAAGGGCAGGGGCCTTGCGCGCCGACATGCGGGACCAGATGCGCAAGCAACAACATGCGCAGGACGCGGCGGCAACTGCCCGATGGCGCGAGGCCGAAGCGCGGCAGAACAGTCAGGATGCCGCCCGCCCGCCCCTGCGCAATGCGCGCTGGGGCGCCCCCGATGCGTGTCCCCGGACGCGCCGCAACCCATGAAGCCGCAGGACAAAGCATGATCGACGCCCCTTGCAACGTGCGTGCCGCGTCCTGTGCCGGTTCTGCGGTCGCGCCGGGGGCGTCTGCGCAGGCGCAGCCACCGGTAATGTCGGCCCGGTTTCAGCAGGCTCTGGAAATTCTGGATGATGCGCCCGCCACGCACGCGAGGTCGCACTCGGCGTCAAATCCTAAAGCGCGCCCGTGCGAGGGGGGGGACGGTGCATTTCCCGGAATGACGCAAACCGACAGCCTGCTTCCCGGGCATGACCTGTTCAAGGCCTTCCGGACGCCCGCACCGACGCAGCCCGAGGATGCCGACGCGGAACCGGCAGATGACTTGAAGGTGCAGCCGGGCGACAGCGGCACGGTTGTGCCGGGTTTGGAGAAGCATAACCTCGGCGATGGTGCGGAAGACACTGCGCCTGAAAACGCGGCGACCGTGCCGACCGAAACAACCCCTCCCGATACCGCAAATCCTGACACCGGATCGACCGACAAAGCCCGCCCGACAACGCAGCCTGACGGCGAATTTGCCGCGCCTGACATTCGCGACGATGCGCCGGAGCATATTCCCGGCGTTCGTGCCTCCGGCTTTGCCGGGGCGTCGGGGTCACACGACACCGGCCGTCCTACCAACAAGCGCGCCAACAGCCCACAAGTCCTGGCAACGGCGGGTGCGGCGTCTGGCCCGCAGGGGGCGGCACCCGCGCCGCTTGCCGAAGCGTCACGGCTGCACGGACTGCATACGCCCATTCCCGTGGCCGGGCCTGATCCGCAGGCGCCGGACCCCGACGGCCGCGCAGCGCATGCCCAGACACCTGCACCAGTGACCCCGGCAATTGCCAGTGCCGCCGCGCCCGCTCCTGTTGTACAGCCCGCGCTGGCGCAACCGCCCGTTCCGATGCAGGCCGCGAACTGGCCTGCGGCGGTTGTTGCGGGGCCGGTGGTTGCGCTGCTCGATGCCGCAGGGGGCAGCATGGTGCTGAACATTGTCCCCGAAGAACTGGGGCGGCTGATCATTTCCCTGAGCATTCAGGGCGATACCGTGACGGTCCGTTTTCAGGCTGAAACACCCGAGGCTGCGCGCCTTCTCCTCGATGCCGAGCGCCATCTTGCTGTAGAGCTCGCGCGGTTTGGCATGACGCTTGCAGGACATGATGCAACCGCCGACAGGCGACAGCCTGACACACGGGCTTGGCATGGGGCGGGGCAGGGCGGTGATCCGTCCGACCCGCCCGCACCGATGCCTGTGCCTGCCACCCGCCTTGTGAACCTGATTGCGTGAAAGGCCAACCATGCCAGCGAAACCCGCCCCGACCGAAGAAAGCCTCGTCGCGGAAACGCCGAACCGGCGCGGGGGCAAACTGGCGCTGATCCTGGGCCTGCCGCTTGGCGCCGCGGCCTTTGCTGGGATGGGCTTTGGCGCGGGTTGGTTTCTTTATTCCGAAAGCAACTCGCCCATGTCGCAGGCCCTGCGCATGATCGAGCGCCCGTCTGAGGCCACTGAACCCCCCACGCCACGTGGCGGCTTGCCAAGCCCTACCCGTCGCACGCCCGAAGGTGATGCCTTTCAGACCACGTATTACAGCTTCGACGAGCCCCTCACCACGAACCCCCAGGGGTCGCGCCGGTTCATCCAGCTGGGGGTGACCCTGTCGACCCAGTATGATCCCAAGGTGATGGATCATGTGAAAAAGCACGAAGCGGCCCTGCGGTCGGACATGCTGGCGGTGATCGGCAGCTTTTCCGAGGACGCGATGGCCGGCAGGGACGGGCGTGAGGCGCTGGCCGCCGGGCTGCGCGGCGCGATCAACGAGCGGCTTGAATCGCTGGAAGGCTTTGGCGGGGTCGAAGGCGTGTTCTTCCCGTCCTTTGTCCTGCAATAGGCACGTCATGGCAAAGCAGCGCAAGCTTTCCGCAACCGAGGTTGCCGCCCTAGTCGGTGGGCTCCGCGATGACCTGGGCACGTCCGATGATGTCGAACTGCACAATGGCCAGCCGGTGCGGTCGTTCTCCTTCAGCGCCGCGCAGAACTCGGGAATCGCCGAATACCACGGGCTGCGGATCGTTCATGAACGTTTCTGCCGTCTGGCGCGCGCAGCGTTCCTGCCGATGCTGCGGTTTCAGCCGCGCCTGTCAAGCTTCCAGCCCGAACTGATGAGCTTCGAGGACTATCGCAACGGACAGGAAAACTTCCTGTCACTGACCATCAGCGCATCCGAGGAGTTGCGCGGCAACCAGTTGATGGTGCTTCCGCCTTCGTTCATTGCGTTGCTTACCAACGCCTATTACGGCGGCGGCGTTGTGGGGCCAAAGGTTCGGCGCAGCGAATTCACCGCGACCGAACACAGGGTGATCGAGCTGGTCACCGACCGGTTGAATGCAGCGCTGCAACTGGCGTGGCGCGATCTGCTGAAGGTCGGCTTCACCGCTGTCAGCCGGGACGAAAACATGCAGTTCATGGCATTCGCCGAGAACGAGGAAAAGGTCGTGTCCTGCTCCTTCATGGTGGAAATACCGGGACACGAGGCTGCGACCTTCGACATTCTGTACCCACTGCAGCTTTTCAAGCCTATCGCCGGGCTGCTGCGTTCGCGGATGCAGTCGGACCAGCTGACCGAAGACCGGAGCTGGCGTGAAAAGCTGGAAGCGGCGGTGCTGAACATCCCGCTGAAGGTTTCGGCGCGGCTGTGCCAGCCGAAGGTTTCGGTTGCGCGCTTGGTGCGGCTGGACGCGGGCGACGTGATCCCGGTTTCACTGGGTGCGACGGTCGAGGTGCTTGTCGACGGCGTGCCCATGTATGCCGCCCAGCCGGGCGAACAGGACGGACACGCCGCTGTCGCCATCCTGCGCCCGATGGGTGCTCTGCCCGAAATGAAAGGAAGGGACCATGACTGACGAGACCAGGCGCGCCGCGCCCGAGCATCTGCGGCTGCTGGAGAACATCGATGTCGCGCTGACGGTCGAGGTCGGACGCACGCAACTGACCATCCGCGATCTGTTGCGCTTGTCCGAAGGGTCAGTGATCGAACTGAACCGGCTGGCGGGGGATCCGCTGGATGTGCTGGTCAACGGCACGCCGATCGCGAAGGGCGAGGTGGTGATGGTCGGCGACCGTTTCGGGATCCGGTTCGGCCAGATCATCACCCCCGAGGAGCGCGCCGACGTGGTCTGACCCGTGCAGTGTTGGCATGATCCTTGCAGTTGCCCGGCGACGGGCGGAGCTTCCGCCGACCACCGGGAAAGACAATGAATCTTGTGCGTTTCGATCAGCTTCTGGTGCTGGGCCTGTTCATGGCGGTGCTAGGCGCGCTTTGGCTGCTTGTGCAGCGCCACAAATCGGGCATCACCGCAAAACTCCATCGCGGCAAGCGCTTGCATGTTGCCGAAAGCCTGAGCCTGGGCGGGCATGCACGCGCCACGCTGCTGTCGGTCGACGGGCGCGACTATCTGCTGGTGCACGGCAAGGCGGGAGCCTCGGTGCTGCATGCAGTGGAGCCCGCGCCCGCCGGACCCGGGGGTCAGCCATGATGCGCGTCGTTGGTGTCGTTGCTGTTGCTCTGCTGCCGTCGGTTGCCCATGCCCAGGGGATTCCCGCGCTGACCATGACCGAGGGCGATGGCGGCACAAGCTGGTCGCTGTCGCTGCAAATCCTTGCGCTGATGACCGCGCTGACGGTGCTGCCGTCGCTTCTGCTGGGCATGACGGCCTTCACGCGTATCATTATCGTGCTTTCGATCCTGCGCCAGGCGCTTGGCACGCAACAGACTCCGCCCAACCAGGTACTGATTGCGCTGGCGCTTTTCCTGACCTTCTTCGTGATGCAGCCGGTGTTCGTGCAGGTGCATGATCTGGCGCTTGGCCCCGTTCTGGATGGTGACATGCCGCAGGCCGAGGCGCTGGCCATTGCCAGCGAGATCATCAAGCGCTTCATGGTCGAGCACACGCGCCAGACCGACCTGTTGATGTTCGCTGACATGGCAGGCGACGGGCCTTTCGCGCGGCCCGAGGACGTGCCCTTTCATGTGTTGCTGCCGGCATTCCTGACCTCGGCGCTGAAGCCCGCGTTCCAGATCGGGTTCCTGCTGTCCCACCCCTTTCTGGTGATTGATATCGTCATTGCCTCGATCCTGATGGCGCTGG
>SKKS01000102.1 GCA_007123625.1 Paracoccaceae bacterium | reverse complement strand
TGTCGGGCGCGATCGTCAAGGCGGGGCTGATCGGCGTGCTGCTGTTCCTGCCACCCGACATCATGGGGCACACGCTGCTGGTGCTGGGGTTTGCAGGCGCTTTCGGTGGTGCGCTTTGGGGGTTGACCCAGACCAACCCCAAGGCGGTGCTGGCCTATTCCACGGTCAGCCAGATGGGGCTGATGCTGGCGCTGGCGGGCGCCGGTCAGGGGGCGGTTGCCTTCTATGCCGCGCATCACGGGCTGGCCAAGGGGGCGTTGTTCCTGTCGGTGGGTGCGGTGCTGGCGGCGCGGGGGGCATGGCGGCTGTGGGCGCTTGCCGTGGCGGCGGTCGCGGCCGGGTCGGTGGCGGGCCTGCCGCTGAGCGGGGGTGCGCTGGCCAAGGCGGTGGCGAAACCGGGCCTGACGGACTGGATCGCGCATGTGATCACCGCCAGCACCGTCACCACGGCGCTGATCATGGGGTGGTGCCTGTGGCGGCTGGCCCACAGCGACGCCAAACCGGCCCGCAGCCCGGGCGTGCAGCTTGTCGCGGCAGGGGCGCTGGCAGGGGCCGCGCTGGCGGCGCCGTGGTTTTTGTGGGCAGGCTGGACCGAGGTGCCGCGCGGCTATGTGCTGGGCCGCGCGCCGCTGCTGGAAGCTACGCTGCCCGCGTTGGCCGGTCTGGCAGCGCTGGCGCTGGTGCTGCGCCACCCGCCGGGCGCGCGCGACCCGGGCGACCTGTTGACCCTGTTGCCACGCCTGCGGCAGCGCTGGGTGTCGGTGCTGCCGCGCCCCGAGATTGCCGTGCCGCGAGCGTTCGCAAACCTGTGGCACTGGCGGTTGCGTCGCGCCGCGGCGATGCTGCGGCTGGCCGATGGCTGGATGTGCCGGTGGCCTTTCAGCGGCACCGTGCTGGTGGCGCTGGCATTGATCCTGGCGGTGTTGTTTTAGGCGCTGCGCTCGCTTTGCGCGACGGCGGTTGAAACGCAGGTGGCTTCGGCGACACACGGGAAGACAGGCCCAGAGCGCCGGAGGCTTCCAGTCCAGCACCGATGCCGCGTGCGGTCACCCCTGCCGCATGCCCATGCCCAGTTGCATCAGCCCGCGCCGGACAGGCGCTGCGGAATAGAAAAGATCCAGAAGCCGTGCGCGCAAGTCCCGCACCGGCTGTGCCCCGGCCATCGACGCGCGATTGAGCATGTCGACCCCGGCCACACGGGCCTGCACCTCTGGCCAGCGGCGGCGGTGATAGGTGTCAAGCATCGCCCGGTCGCCCAGTGTTTTCGGGCTCGCCAGATCCAGCAAAACGCGCAGATCGGCCAGCGACATGTTCAGCCCCTGCGCACCAATGGGTGGGACCACATGTGCGGCCTCGGCCATCAGCGCCACGCGCTGGGCGCTGAAACGTTCGGCGATCTGGCTGATGATCGGCCAGACGGTCAGCGCAGAGACCAGCCGCAACGGCCCGAACAGCCCGCACGCGCGGGTGTTCATCGCGTCCTCGAACGCGGGAAGGGGCAGGGCGGACAGGCGTGCGATTTCGGGGCCACGCTCCATCCAGACCACGGCGGAACAGGGCCGGCCGTCGCGGTCGGGCAGGGGCACCAGCGTGAACGGCCCGCCTGAGCGGTGGATCTCGGTCGAGACATTCGCATGTGGGACCGGGTGGGTCACCGCGAAGGCAAGCGCCTTTTGCCCATAACGGGTGGTGCGCACGCCGATACCCAGTGCGTCGCGCAGCACCGAGTTGCGCCCGTCGGCAGCGATCACCAGCCGCGCGGCCACGCGGCTGCCGTCGCTCAGCCGCAACAGCGCCTGCGTCTCGCGCGTCAGCACGCCGGTGCTGCTTACCCCTGCGCGGAACGTGACGTTCGGCAATTCGCTAAAGCGCGCCACCATCTCGCGCCGCAGCAGCCAGTTCGGCAGGTTCCAGCCAAAGGGCTGGTCCGACACGTCGCCGGCGTCGAAGTCATGGCGAATGCGGGCCACGGGCTCGGGTCCGCCGGCATCGACGATGCGCATGACCTGCAGCGGCATCGCCTGCGGGGCAAGCCGGTCCCAGAGTCCCGCGCGTTCAAGCACCGGGATCGACGGCTGCAGGAACGCGGTGGTGCGCAGGTCGGCACCGGGCGCGGCCGCGTCAGTCACCGGCGGGGCGGGATCGATGCAAAGCACCGTGTAGCCCGCGCTGCCAAAGGCTGCGGCGGCTGTCAGCCCTGCGATTCCGCCGCCAGATATTGCAATATCATAGGTGTTGCGCATGGTCTGTGTACTCCTTGCGCCTGCGTAGCCGAAGGCTGGAGCCGACGTAAGATGACAGGTTGTCCCTGCGCGCAGGCGTTGCGGGGGCCGCGCTAGGGGGCGTCTGGCGCCTCGGGAGCGTCCGATCCGTTGGCTTCACCAGGGCTGTCTTGCTCATGTGCCGCAACTTTGCGCCGCGCTGTGCGCACCTTTGCATCGACACGCAGGATTCGCGCCAGGGCGTTGAAACGCTGTTCCGCCACTTCGGTGAACAGATCCTGCGTTTCGGGGTTCAGCACCAGTTCAAGCACCTTCTTTTTTGGATAGAAGCGCAAGGCACCGCCGTTTTCCGGCCCGTCCATCGAAAACATCGCGCCGAACCGCATGGCGCGGCCAAGAACCTGGGCCTCGCGTAGCTGTTCGGGCGCAAGAAGCTGCGCGGCCTCGGCCAGTTGGGCGATCGGGCCTTCGGTCTTGTACCTATACATCAGCGCGAGGCCCAGAAACACCCGCTCCTCGTGCGCCAGCCCGCCCAGATTGGCCCGTGTGGCGGTGTCGAAACAGGTATCTGCGCGGTAATCGGGATGCGCGCGCCAGTTGACATCGTGCAGCAGGCACGCTGCCTTGACGATACGAAGGCGTGCCTCGGGGGCGGATTTCCACAACGGCAGCAGGAATTCGAACAACTTGCGCCCGAAACCCGGCAGCCGCGCGCTCTGGTGCTCGTAGAAGCGGCAGGCCTCGATCAGCGGATCGCGGCGGCGCAGCTCCTCGGGCATCTGATCGTACAGAATGCCCTCGCGGATGCCATAGCCCGACACATGCACGCGCTTGGGGTAGAAGACATGCACAAGCTGGCGCAAAACCACCGAAGCCAGCGGAACCAGCGCGATCCGCTCCGCCGAAAGGCCGGTGCGGCGGCGCAGCGTGTCAAGGTCCTTGTCGGCGATCCAGTCCAGTGTCTTGCGGATCGATTTCGGCGTCATCGCGTATTCGTGCAGCACCGTCAGCGGATAATCCCGGCGCGCCATGTCGAGCCGCGCCAGTGCCCGCCAGGACCCCCCCACCAGATACAGCGCGTCATGGTGATCGCCGATCTGGTCGCGCAACCCGTGCAGGATTTTCCAGACGTGGGATTTCAGCCCCTTCTTGCCGCCCGCCACCTGTTGCAGCCGGAAGGGCCCCAGCGGCGAAGTCACACGGCGGTGCACCTCGCCGCCGCCCACCTCGGCCAGCTCCATGGATGACCCGCCGATGTCACAGACCAGCCCTTCGGCATCGGGCCAGCCCGTCAGCACGCCCTGCGCCGACAGGCGCGCTTCTTCCGCGCCGTCGATGACCAGCATCCGCAACCCGGTCGCGGCCTCGACTTCGGCCAGGAATTCGGGGCCGTCTTCGGCCTCGCGCATGGCGGCGGTGGCGACAATGGTCAGGTTGCTGAGGTTCATGCCGCGGGCGAGAAGGGCAAAGCGCTTCATGGTCGCCAGTGCGCGGGTGCGTCCTTCCGGGTGGAGGCGCCCGGTCTCCGCCATGCCCCGGCCAAGACCGCAAAGTACCTTTTCGTTGAAGAAATACGCCGGGCTGCGCGCGGCGCCGTCGAAGACCACCATGCGGACCGAGTTCGAGCCCACGTCGATCACGCCGACATGGCTCAGGGCGCGGGCCGATGGGTCATTGAAGAGCGGGCGGCCAAAGAAGCCGTGCTGCCGTTCCTCGGGCGTGCCGCCGTCCATTTGTCGCGTCCCGCGCTATTTCCGCCAAGGGGACCGTAGCGGCGCGCACCGCAGCGGTCAATTCGCAAGACCGTGGTTGACAGCACCTAATGCGCGGCGAAGGATCGCAGGCATGCGTCGATGGGGCAGTGGTTGGGGCGGGGGCATGGCGATCAGGATCGTTGCAGAGGTACGCCGCATCGGCAACACGGTGCGCTGGTCCTGGGCCGGCTGGTGCGCTGCCTGGGTGTCCGAGAAATCTCTGCGGCAATGGAGCGTTGCGCAAGTGCTTTCGGTGGCGCTGGCGCTTGCCTTGCCGTTGGGAACAGCAGAGCGTGCGCTCATCATCGCGCTGGGGTTCCTGGTACTGGCGGCGGAACTGTTCAATACTGCAATCGAAACGGTGGTCAACGACATCTCGCCGCAGATTCGCGAGGCCGCGCGCAAGGCCAAGGACTGCGCATCGGCCGGAGTGGCGCTGGTCGCGCTGGCCGCGGCCGGTGCGTGGGTGGTGGTGCTTTGGGGGCTTCTCGGCGGGGGGTGAGGCCACGCGCAAGGCACGCAGATGGTGGTGGCGATGGCTGCACGCGCGGCGTCCGTTCTTCGATCCGGGCGGCGGCGTCGCGTAACGGGCAGCCCTATTTCTGCCGCCGGAGCATCGCGTCAAGATAGACCGCGCTGCCGGTCAGGGCGGCGTAATCGTCTGTCAGCACCGAAACCGGAAACGCGTCCATGAAGTCCGAAAATCGCCCCATCTCGCGGAATGCGGCGTCGAAACCTAAAGCCTCGGCATGCGGGGCAAATGCGCGCGCGACCCCGCCGATGAAGCAGATACCCCCGAACGGCAGGTGGACCAGCGCCAGCAGCGCCGCATAGCGCGCCATCAGCCGGATATAATGCGCCCCGACGGCACACGCGCGCGGCGCGCCTGCGTCGATGCCGGCCATGATCGCGGCCGCGTCCAGCCGCTCGGGCGTGCCCGTGCGCTGGGCATGAAAGCGATAGAGCCGCTCCAGCCCGCTGCCGGCCAGCACATCCTCGACCGACGCAAAGCCCGGCTCGGTGCGCATCCATGCTGCCAGCGCGGCGTCGGTATCATCGGCGACGGGCAGGTGAATGTGCCCGGCCTCGGCCGCGGGAACAAGCCAGCCGCCGCCCGGCAGCGGATGGACCGCGGCGGCGTTGACTCCGGTGCCGAAGCCGATGACGAGCCGCGCCGCGCCCGGCTCGGGCTTGCCCGCGCGCAGGGGTTGCAGATGCTCGGGGGCCAGGCCGTCCAGCGCCTGCCCCTGCGCCTGAAGATCGTTCAGCAGCGCCACGCTTTCGCGCGCGGCGCCGGTGGCGGCGGCCAGGTCGGCCTCGGTCAGCGCCCAGCCCAGGTTTGTCATCTGTGCCGCCCCGTTGCGCACCGGTCCTGCCAGCGCCACGCAGGCCCCGGCGACAGGGCCGGGCGCGGTGTCATCCAGATACCGGCGCAGCACGTCCTCAAGCCGCGCGACGCCTGCGTTCCGAAAGCGCCGGATGCTGCCGGTATCGACCATGCTCCCGTGTGCCAGCGCCACGCGTGTATTGGTGCCGCCGACATCGGCAACGATCACGGGTCGGGCAGTGTCGGTCATTGCGCGGGCTCCGGACGAGGTCAGGCGCGCGCAAGTGCGCGGGCCAGCGCGTCATAGGATGCCTTGGGGCGGCGTTGCAAGCTGTCGAAATCCACATGCACCAGCCCGAAACGCTTTTCATAGCCGAAGGACCATTCGTAATTGTCCATCAGCGACCAGACGTAATAGCCTGCAACCGGCACTCCGTCGGCGATTGCGCGGCGCACCTGTTCCAGATGCGCGCCGATATAGTCGATGCGCGCCGTGTCCGGGGTGCCAGGGGTATCGGGGTTGGCCATGCCGTTTTCGGTCACATGGATGGGAATGCCGCGGGTGTAGTGGTCATGCGCAAAGCGCAGGAAGTGATACAGGCCCTCGGGGTATATCTCCCACCCCATCTGGGTTTTCGGGAGCGGACCGTCGCGTTCTTCCAGCGCGGGCCACGGGCCGGGGGCGGGGCCAATCAGCTTGCGGGTATAGTAGTTGATGCCCAGCCAGTCGACCGGCGCCTTGATCGTGGCCATATCGTCGATCCAGCCTGCGGGCATGTGCGGCTCCAGTCCTTCCAGAACATCGGCAGGCCAGACACCGTGGAACATGCCGCCCAGGAACCAGCGATTGTATATGCCGTCATAGCGACGGGCGCTCGCACGGGATTCGGGCGAAGCGTCGGCGGGTTCAGCGTATTCGAAATTGCAAACGGCGCCCAGGTTGCCCATGCCCAGCCCGCGCATGGTGGCGATCGCCCGGCCATGCGCCAGCCCGACATGGTGCATGGCACGGGCTGCGGCGCGGACGTCGCGCATTCCGGGCGCGTGGTGGCCCATGAAATGGCTCAGCCAGGCGACGCACCAGGGTTCGTTCACCGGTGCGGCGGACCACACACGGTCGCCGATGCGCCTGCACAGCACGTCGGTATAATCGGCGAACCAGTCGGCGATGTCGCGGTTGCGCCAGCCGCCAAGATCTGCCAGCGCCGAGGGCAATTCCCAGTGATACAGCGTCAACGCCGGTTTCAGCCCCCGCGCCAGCAGCCCGTCCACCAGCCGATCATAGAAATCAAGGCCTTCGGCGTTAACCGCGCCGCGCCCTTCGGGCAGAACCCGCGCCCAGCTGGCCGAAAAGCGATAGACATCCAGATTGGCCCCGGCCACCAGGTCCAGGTCTTCGTCCATCCGGTTCAGGTGATCGCAGGCGCGCGCGCCGTCCTCGGCCCGGACCACATTGCCCGGCGTGGCGGCGAAGCTGTCCCAATGCGTCGGTCCCGCGCCGCCCTGGGCATGCCCCTCGATCTGATAGGACGAGGTGGCGGCGCCAAACAGGAAGTCCGGCGGAAAATCGGCACGGGTGAACGGCAGGTCGCGGGTCATGCGCTTTCCCTTGTGATTCGCGGGCAGGGGCCGGTCGAGCGGCCCACCATCAATTCGACTTCAAGAAGGCGGTTCACCGGCCCCGACGCGGGGTTTGCCACCA
>SKKS01000109.1 GCA_007123625.1 Paracoccaceae bacterium | reverse complement strand
GTACTGGGTCGCCAGGCAACTGCACCCGATGCTTGGAGTCGCCCCTCATCTGCGACGCCCGCCGCGCGCGGCAGCGACCTGAACGACATGTCCTCTGGAATCTTGTCCGGGACGAGCATCCCACACACGCTGCCATTGCTGCAGGTCACCTCGCGCCGCGCGTTTGCGCTGCGGATTTCAGAAATACCGGACAGGGATTAACCATGGCTTGTTGACGTTCACCTCGGGCGAATGACGGTTGCAGCGATGGCGATGAAGGCGGAGAAGCTGCTGTCCGTCTTGCAACATCGCATCGCTATCCCTCTGTATTTCTTGCGTTTCCCGAAGAAGTTTTCGATCAGGCGCCGCCATTTGCATGTGTCGCGGTCGAATTCTGCCGGGAAGCGGCGGTTGGATTTTGGCGGGATGACCGCCTCGATCCCGGCCTCTGCCAGCGATTCGCGGACCCAGTTGGCATCGAACGCGCGCTCGGCGAGGAACTGGCCGCAGGTCAGCCCTTGAGGCACCGCTGCCGTGCCACGCAGATCGTGGGCGTGCCACGGCAGCAGACTGAAGTCGATCAGGGTGCCGAGCGCATCGGCCAGCGCCATGATCTTGGTCGTCACGCCGCCTCGGGAATGCCCGATGGCCTGGCTCTGAGTCCCCCTTTTGCGAGCTGTCCGTGCCGGAGGCACCTTGACGATACTGCCGTCGATCATAGCGTATTCGAAGTCGGAATCTTCGGCCAAAGATTTGAACATACGATAGAATGCGTCAACCTTTACCCATCTGCGGAACCTCTTGAACACCGAGTTCCATTTGCCGAACTCCCCCGGAAGATCGCGCCACGGACAGTCGGCGCGGGCGATCCACAGCACCGCCTCGACGAACAACCGAGGGTCGGAGCCGGTGCGACCACGGCCGCATTCCCGGCCAAGGCATTGCGAGGCAATGATCGCCCATTGCGTGTCCGTCAAGGCCATGCGGATCAAGGTCACCTCCCATTTGGCAACCTTGGATCACTCAGCAACTGATTTGAGAATCCTCAAACGTAAAAGGGCCCTAGCAGCGCGCAATCCGGGGGCGTTCGCTGTGCGTGTTTATCGTATCGGGGTCCAGATCCAGCCAGAGCTGCCCGTCGCGGTAGCCGCCGCGGATCAGGAAGCCAGGTGCCTGCACCTCGGGGTATGTGTCGGCCCAGTCGCGGAAGCGATCATTCGTGACCACGCGGGCCTGCATGTCGCGGGCGGCCCTTAGGATCAGCGGATCAGCGGGCTGCCCCTTGTCCGCGACCATCACATGATCCGTGTGCAGGCCAAGCAGCTTTGCAAGGGCGTGATCATGCCGATACCGACCAAGCAAAAGGTGCCCGGCGTTCGCATCGAAAACCACACCGGGCGCAAACCCCTGTGTTTGCAGCATCCGCAGCACCGCGTGGAGCGGCTCGATACGGGGTGTGCCGTCCGCCCAGTACATGACATTGGAACCGTCGATGATGACCGGCAAGCCTGTCAGCGCCGGGGGCGCATGGCGCGCGCTACGCCATGCCCGTGCCAACAGGTACAGGCTGGCAATCAACACGGGCACAGCCAGAAGCAAGAGATCCGCTAGGTCGCGCCTCAGAAGCGCAACCACCGCACATCCCAGGGAGGCCAGCAAAAGGACGGACGGAACCTTCATCAGGAATGCGTAATGCAGGTCGCGGGGCTTGCCAAGCGCCTTGGAATGGGCAATGCAGCGTGGCTGCGGATCTTCATGCGGCGCGCCGCCTGATCCAGACTTCCAGAATGGCCAGATACGGCAGGTAGAAGGCGAAATACTGCACCTGGTCGAATGGCCCGACAAGTTGTTCGTTGCTCCACAATCCATCGGTCAGGCTGTACCAGAGCGCATAGTGCAGCCGATAGATCAGCGACCCCATCACCAGCACGAAAAGCCGCAGCGCCCATGCGCTGTGGCGCATGAAATCGCCAGCCCGGGCAAACCGCAGCGCCTGCAGCCCCGCCCCGAGCATCAGCGCCCCGTAAAGCGCGAAACCCAGGTCCATCAGCGGCCCCGCCACGGTGCCCCGCACCCCGATGTAGAACAGTCCACCGAGAGCCACCGCGATCGAGGCCGTGATGATCACGCGTCCCGTGATCCTGTGCAGGCGCGGATATCGCGCGCGTACCCGCCCGACCAATTGCAGTGGGGCAAGCACCATCACCGCGCCGCCCAGCACCATGTGCGCAAAGATCGCAACGTTGGTGACCGGCCCCCCCGGCGTGTAGATATAGGTTTCTTCCGTCAGGTCGAAGCCAAGCCCGCGCACACCGAAGCGCAGCGAATAGGCCGCAAACGCAAGCAAGGGCACCGCAAGAAGTGCAATGCCCAGGTATTTCGCCATAGCCAACCCGCGTGGGGCCCATTGCATCGTGCCTTCCTCCTGTGAAGGTCGTCACGCGACGCTAGCGCGCGCGGCCGCGCCGCGCGGCAAGGGCCGGTCACGTCACCCGCAGGTCCGAGACATGGGCCACAACGCGGGCAGGGGTGTTTTCACTGTTCGATGACACCGCCACGGCGACAAGCGTTTCCAGCGGCGCCCCGAAGACCCTTTGGAAGTCCTGCGCCAGATCGACCGACTCGGAAAACCGTCCGGGTTGCGCAGACCGTGTGATCAGGTTTCGAAGCCGGTCGGGCGCATGGGGGCTGGGCACCACGGACCCCAAGGGACGATCCCCGCCCCAAGTGTACATCAGCACCTTGACCGAACGATTGCGCAGCAGCCGGGCAATGCTGCTTCCTTCGCGAATACCGGCAGCCTGATCCGCAGGAGCGCTGACAAAGAACATGCCCAGGTTGCGGTCATCATTGCCAAGTTGCGACAGATCGGACGGGGGCACCGAGCTCTCCACATGCCACGACCACGCGGCGCGCGTGGCCCGGCGCAACGCGTCGGGCAGGATCCGGTAAAGGATCGAGGACGATCCGTCCGCAATCACACTCAGGGTGGATTGGCGCAGTTCGAACCGGTTGGGCGCCAGGCGCCGAAACGTCAGGTGATCCCAGGCCGCATCGAACGCCACCGTGTTCGCTAGTGCCGGAGATGCCGTTACAAACGTGGTCGCGAGCGCCGCACCAAGACCCGTGGCAAGCGCCCGGCGGCGTGTGAAGGTGTCGTTCGGCATTGCGCGCCTCCTGAGCGGGGTTTCTTTGACCATACGCGCAATACGTTTGTTCCGTCGCGAAGATACATTGCCCCGGGTCACGTTCCCGTCAGGTAAGGCAAGACGCTTTGCTGCTGTGCCCGGTCTGTGACCCGGGCGCATTGCGTATCACGTCAGGTACCTTTCGAAATGCGTCAGGGTCCGTCGCCAAGCAAGTTCGGCGGCGTCTGCATCGTATCGGGGTGTAGTGTCGTTGTGAAACCCGTGGTTCGCGCCCTCATAGAAGTGCACTTCATAAGTCTTGCCGTGCTCCTGCAGTGCCGCCTCATAAGCTGGCCATCCAGCGTTGATGCGTTCGTCGAGCGATGCATAGTGGATCTGCAGCGGCGCCTGGATGGCAGGAACGTCGGATGCGTCGGCCTGCCGTCCATAGAAGGGCACCGAGGCTGCGAGCGTGGGATACGCCACCGCAAGTGCGTTGCAGACCCCGCCACCATAACAGAATCCGACAGCGCCGACTTTGCCCGAGCTGTCCGCGTGGGATTCGAGAAACTCGAAGGCGGCGAAAAAATCCTCCATCAGCTTTGCCGGGTCAAGTTGGCTCTGCATATCGCGCCCGGTGTCGTCATCGCCGGGGTATCCGCCAAGTGGTGTCAACCCGTCCGGCCCGAAAGCAAGGTATCCCGCCTTGGCAAGCCGCCGGACCACATCTTCGATATAGGGGTTGAGACCGCGGTTCTCGTGGATCACCAGAACGGCGGGAAGCGGCCCCTCAGCGTTGGCCGGCCTTGCCATGAGCCCGCGCACAATGCCGTGCCCCTCGGGGCTGTCATACTCCGCCATCATCGTTTCGATGTCCGGATCATTCGGCGCGACCTGCTGTGCAAGCGCGTAGTTGGGCTGGAGACTTTTCAGCACAGCCGCCGAAGTGACGCCTGTTGCGACGTACTTCGTTGCATTCGCAAGAAAGTCGCGCTTTGTCATCTTGCCGTGCACATAGCCATCGTACAGTTCAAGAAGGCGCGGATCAAAATCGCTTGCTCGTTTGCGGTTGCCTGCACGGATTGCTTCGGGCTTCTTGCGATCTTCCATGGCACGACCTCCTTGTGTAGTGGCGTTTGACAAGTAGGCCATTGTGCGCGCGCGGCAACTTGAGGTGGAATCGTGGCCACGTCCTGTGCATGCGATTGCTTGGGCCAAGCGGAGAGGCGGGCCGCAAACAGCTTTGCACCTGCGGGGCGTTGTGATGTCTGATTCCCGTGGTGCCGCACTCACACAATGTCGCAGCAAGGGAACCTGACACTCCAGATGACTGCAAGCTCCATCAGTTTGATTTAAAGCGCTTGCAAAAAAGATTAATGCGCTTTAAATCACGATGGGTGGGATGGGAATCATGAACAAGGCAAACTCGCTGTCGGATCTGGCACGGCATCTGGGCCTTTCGTCCGCGACTGTCTCGCGGGCGTTGGCGCAACATGACGCGATTGCCTTGAAAACGCGTGAACGGGTGGCGCAGGCTGCGCGCGAACTCGGCTATGTTCCCAATCGTGCGGCGCAAGCGCTGGCATCGGGACGGTCCGGCTTCGTGGGCTTCTTGCTGCCGATGCGTGGCAGGGGGCTCGCGGATCCCTTTCTTGGTGAATTCGTCAGCGGCCTGACCGAAGGTTTTGCCGCCAAGGGTGTCGAGCTTCTGCTGTCGGCTGTCCCGCGCGAAGGGTCCGAGCTCCGCCATCTTGAGAATCTGGTCACCTCTGGCCGTGTGGACGGCATTGTCCTGAGCCGGATCGAACTCGACGACCCGCGCGTGGCGCGATTGCGCGAACGCGCGATGCCGTTTGTCGCCCACGGACGCATCGGGCCAGATCAGGCAGGCTATAGCTGGCTTGATACCGACGGGCGCGCGGCTTTTTCAGAGGCGTTTGATCTGCTCTACTCCCTTGGCCATCGGCGGTTCGGCTTACTGAGCATTGACGACCTGCTGACATTCCGGGTGTTGCGCGAAGAAGGGTTGCGCAGTGCCTTTGACGCCAAAGGCGACCCTGATCTGTCTTTGCGTCACGTATCTTGTGCACGTTACGACGTGGACGGGCGGGCACGCGCAATAGCCCGGCTTCTGGACGGGCCGAAAAGGCCGACGGCCATTCTGGCCATCGCCGACGGACTGGCGCTCGAGCTGATGACGGCAACGCAGGCGCGCGGCTTGTCCATACCCGACGATCTTTCGATCATCGGATTCGACAATATTCCGGCGGCCGCGCATGTCACGCCGGGGCTGACTACATTCGATGCCCGCATTGCAGAAAGCGCCACACAACTGGCCGCGATGCTGCTTGCGCGGATTGCCGCGCCTGACCAGCCGCATGAGTCGCGGCTGCTGGAGCCGCAGCTTGTCTTGCGGCAAACGCATGGGGCAGCGCCGCAGGCGTGACCCGACAAACGAACCAAGGGAGGAAGACAAAATGAAATCCAAGTTGAAACTTGCCTTGCTTGCTACTGCAAGCGCTTTAATTTCCACGTCGCTGGCTGCAGAAACGCTGTTCTGGTCCACACAGGCGCGTCCGATCGAAGAGACACAGGCCATGCGCGAACAGGTGCTTTCGGGTTTTTCCGGCGCGGTCACCTTTGAACCTGCAGACGAAGGCCCATGGCAGACGCGGCTGGAGGCCGAGCTGCAGGCCGGTTCCGGGCGTATTGGCGTGCTGGGCGCGTTGCACGGCAATTTCACCCCGCTCAGTGACGGTTTGGCCGATCTGTCGGGCGTGGATGTCAGCACTGTTGCGCCTGGCTTTGTTGAACTGGGTCGACTTGGCACAGACGAGCAGAAATACATCCCCTGGATGCAGGCAAGTTTCGTGATGGCCGCGCATCGCGACGCGCTGGAGCATCTGCCGGAGGGCGCTGATCTGATGGCGCTGAGCTATGATGACCTGATCGCATGGGCGGCCAACATGCACGAAGCGACGGGCCAGCCTCGCTTCGGTTTCCCGGCGGGACCGCAGGGGCTGAAACACCGGTTCTTCCAGGGCTATCTGCTGCCGTCCTTCACAGGTTCGATGGTAAGCGAATTTCGTTCCGAAGCCGCAGAACAGGCCTGGGACTCGTTCTTTGAGTTGTGGTCGCATACCAACCCGGCCTCGACCAATTTCAGCTTCATGCAGGAGCAACTGATTTCGGGCGATGCCTGGGTGGTGTTTGACCACACGGCGCGGCTGGCTGATGCGTTCAACCAGCAACCCGATGATTTCGTGGCATTCCCGGCGCCTGCTGGTCCTGCAGGGCGCGGCTTCATGCCGGTTCTGGCTGGTGTTGCCGTACCGGTAACCGCGCCGGATATGGAGGGTGCAACCGCGTTGGTGAATTACCTGCTGGAGCCCGAAACCCAGATCGCCACGCTGCGCGCAACCAACTTTTTTCCGGTGATCGACGTCGTTCTGCCAGAGGACATGCCGCCGTCGGTGCAGGCGGCAGGAGCTGCGATCTCGGCAATGTCGGGCGCAGATGACGCGCTTCCGGCGCTGCTGCCGGTGGGGCTGGGGGCGTTGGGCGGTCAGTTCAACCAGATCTATGCGGATACGTTCGAGCGCATCGTTCTGGCCCGCCAGCCCGTCCGCGCGGTGCTGGATGATCAGGCCGAAGTGTTGCGTCGCCTTATCGAGGAAGCAGAAGCACCCTGCTGGGCACCCGATGCAGCCTCGGATGGACCCTGCCCGGTGCACTGAGCTGATTGGCCAAGGAAAAACAGGGGGGCTGCCGCCCCCCTGACCCCCCGCAAGTATTCAGAGCAAGAAAATGAGGGGAGCGGGATGACCCCGCCCGCCCAAGGAGGTGTCCAGTGCCGCGCGCCTTGCCCTACCTGCTGCTTTTGCCGGCATCCCTGTTT
>SKKS01000380.1 GCA_007123625.1 Paracoccaceae bacterium | reverse complement strand
TCCCCGCGCAGCCCGTCCGACCCCAGCGCCAGACAGACCGAGGCGCAGTCATGCAGCGCCACATTCGACGCGCGCACCCCGGTGAGCGCCGTCCGCGCCGCCAGAATGCGTTCGCGCAGTTCTGCATCGCGCGGGGTCCATTCGGCCATGAACGCGGCGTTGTTGTTTTCGTAGTCATCGCGGCGGCGGATAACTTCGATCCGGGTTTCGATCTCCCTGGGGCTGGTGACCTCGACCGACAGGCCGAAGCGATCCAGTAGCTGCGGGCGCAGCTCGCCCTCCTCGGGGTTGCCGGAGCCGACAAGCACGAAACGCGCCGGGTGGCGGATCGAAAGCCCCTCGCGTTCGACCACGTTCTCGCCCGACTGCGCCACGTCCAGAAGCAGATCGACGATATGATCTTCAAGCAAGTTGACCTCGTCGATATAAAGGTATCCGCGATTGGCCCGCGCCAGAAGCCCGGCCTGAAACGCTTTTTCGCCACTGACCAACGCGCGCTCGATATCCAGCGCACCGGTCACGCGGTCTTCGGTCACGCCCAGCGGAAGGTCCACAACCGGCGTGGGACGGGTTACAATCTGCGTGTCGGTGACGTTTGCCCAGTCGGGGCACTCGGCAGGATCGGCTGAATTGACGGGACAGCCCGCGACGGCACGTATCGGAGGCAGCAGTGCGGCCAGCGCGCGCACGGCGGTGGATTTGCCGGTGCCGCGATCTCCAAACACCAGCACGCCGCCGATGCGCGGGTCAATGGCGGTCAGGATCATCGCGGTCTTCATCTCGTCCTGACCAACGATGGCGGAAAACGGAAACGGGGTCATGCGGCCTCCTGCCGGATAGGGGTAGCAAGGGGGTCGCGCCCCTGCCAGGTGCCGATGCAGCCGCGAACGCGGAAGCGGGCATAAAGTTCTTCGGTGAACCATCCTTCGGTGCGCACGGCGCGGATGGCTTCGGCATGGGCGCCGGTGCGGGCGAAGCCGACCATTGTGGCGGCATCAGGCCAGATCGAGAATGTGACCTGATGCAGCAGCGGCACCTCTCCGATGCCGATCTTGAAGATCACGTTGGGGTCGGCGCCGATCCGGGCCGAGATATCGGGCACCCGCCGCCAGAAACGCAAGGCGCGCGCCGGGCGCACTGTTGCGCGGGTCATGGCGGCAATCGGGGCATCGTCGGAGGCAATCGTGTCGCCCGCGTCTGCAACCACAAATGGCCGCGCGCCGGCCCAGTGGCCGCGAACGGAAGTTGGCTCCAGAAAGAAGGTACAGCTTTCATCCGCCCGTGCGGTCCAGCGGAAAAACGGCGCAAGGCCAAGCCCCGCTCTTGCCGCGCCCGCATCCGGCCAGACGCCAAGGATCGCCCAGACGCCCCAGTTCGGGCGCGGAGTAAACCCCTCGCCCGTGCCCGAGCCGCAGAGCTTCCAGAACCCCAGCCCCGGCACCCGCGCCAGATCGCGCCGCGCCAGCGCCATCTGCCCCAGCACCCAAAGCCGCGCAAGCGCGCGGTCAAAGCGGTACAGGCTGAGCGTGACAGTTGGCATAGTCGATTCCCGGTTCTTCAACCTTAGGAAAACACTGTCATACATTATGGACAGAGTAAAGCGCATGATGTAAGTTTAAGTTGACAGTTGCGCACCGTACAGGCTTCATCGGGGCAAAACAGGGGAGCCGACAATGTCCGAATCGAAAGGCGCATCACCGGGCGCGTCGCGCGCAATAGTGATCGGCGCGGGGCTTGGGGGTCTGGCCTCGGCCATGCGTCTGGGCGCCAAGGGCTACGCCGTCACCGTGATCGACCGGCTGGACCGCCCCGGCGGGCGGGGATCCTCGATCACGCAGGGCGGGCACAGATTCGATCTGGGCCCCACCATCGTGACCGTGCCCCAAGGGCTGCGCGATCTCTGGGCCGCATGTGGGCGCGACTTCGACCGCGATATAACGCTGCGCCCGATGGATCCGTTCTATGAAATCCGCTGGCAGGATGGATCGACCTTCACCATGCGCGGCGACGATGCCGCGATGGAGGCCGAGGTCGCGCGCCTGTCGCCCGGCGATCTGGAAGGGTATCGGAAATTCCTGCGCGATGCCGAAACGCGCTACTGGTTCGGTTACGAAGACCTTGGCCGCCGCCCGATGCACAAGCTGTGGGATCTGGTCAAGGTGCTGCCAAAATTCGCATGGCTGCGCGCCGACCGTTCCGTCCATGCCCATGCTGCGGGCCGGATGCGCGACCCACGCCTGCGTTTTGCGTTTTCGTTTCATCCGCTGTTCATCGGTGGCGATCCGTTTCGCGTGACCTCGATGTATGCGCTGGTCAGCCACCTGGAACGCGCCTTTGGCGTGCACTACGCGATGGGTGGCGTGCAGGCGATTGCGCAGGCCATGGCGCAAGTGATCCGCGATCAGGGAGGCGTCCTGAAGATGGGCGCAGAGGTGGACGAGATCACCGTCGACCGTGGCCGCGCCAGTGGCGTCACGCTCAAGGGTGGCGAACGACTGGACGCAGATGTGGTGGTGTCGAACGCGGATGCGGGGCACACCTATACGCGGCTTTTGCGCCACCAGACGCGGCGGCGCTGGACCGATGCGCGGCTGAAGCGCACGCGCTGGTCCATGGGGCTGTATGTCTGGTACTTCGGCACACACGGCACGCGCGACATGTGGCGCGATGTGGGGCATCATTCCATCGTCGTGGGTCCGCGCTACCGCGAGCATATCAAGGATATCTTTATCCGCGGCAAACTGGCCGACGACATGAGCCTTTATGTCCATCGCCCCTCGGTCACCGACCCCAGTGTGGCGCCGACGGGGGGTGACACCTTTTATGTGCTCAGCCCGGTGCCGCATCTGGGCCACGACAACGGCGTGGACTGGGCCGCGCAGGCCGAACCTTACCGCCAGAAGATGCTGACCATGCTGGAGGAGCGCCTTTTGCCCGGCCTGTCGGCGCATGTGTCCGAAAGCCTTGTCTTTACGCCGGAAACCTTCCGTGACCGGTACCTGTCTCCGCTGGGGGCCGGGTTCTCGATCGAGCCGCGCATCCTGCAAAGCGCGTGGTTCCGCCCGCACAATGTGTCCGAAGAGCTGCCCGGCCTGTATCTGGCGGGGGCGGGCACGCATCCGGGCGCGGGTGTTCCCGGCGTCATCGGCACGGCCGAGGTTCTGGCCCGGCTGGTCCCCGACGCTGCGGTCCCCCGCGCGCACCTTCGGATGGCCGCAGAATGAGCGCCGAGTCCGACCTTGCCCATTGCCGCGCAGCGATCCGCACCGGGTCGCTGTCGTTTCACGCCGCGTCGAAGCTGCTGCCAGAGCGGGTGCGCGATCCGGCGCTTGTGCTCTATGCCTTCTGTCGGCTTGCCGACGATGCCGTGGACGAAGGCACCGACCCGGTGGATGCGGTGCTACGCCTGCAGGCGCGGCTTGACGCCGCCTATGCGGGCATGCCGCGCAACGCGCCGGTGGACCGGGCCTTTGCCCGGCTGATCGCCACGCATGACATGCCCCGCACGCTGCCCGATGCGTTGCTCGAAGGGCTGGCCTGGGATGCCGAGGGGCGGCGCTTTGACACGCTTTCGCAGGTGCTGGAGTATTCGGCACGGGTGGCGGCGGTCGTTGGGGCGATGATGTGCATACTCATGGGTGTGCGCGACCGGCACCGGCTGGCGCGGGCCTGCGATCTGGGTCTGGCGATGCAACTGACCAACATCGCAAGGGATGTCGGCGAGGATGCGCGCATCGGGCGCGTATACCTTCCGCGCGACTGGTTCGCGGAAGCCGGGATTGACGCGAATGCCTTCCTGCGCTGCCCTGCCCCTGTTCCCGAAGTGCGCGCCATGACCGCGCGGTTGCTGCGCGAGGCCGATCGCCTGTATCTGCGCGCGGAACCGGGGATCGCGGCGCTGCCGCTGTCGTGCAGGATGGGTATTTTCGCCGCGCGCCACATCTATGGCGGCATCGGCGGGGCCATACGCGCGCAGGGGTGCGACAACATCACCCGCCGCGCCGTGACGCACCGCACGCAGAAACTCGGCTGGCTTGCACTGGCCACCGCGCGGGCGGGCGGTAGTCTGATCGTGCCGCGCATGGCGACACTTTACGCCCGCCCCCGCCCCGAGGTCGCGTTCCTGGTCAACGCCGCCGCACGCGATGCTGACTCGTTCAGCCGCTCGGACACGCTGATCGAGGTGCTGGCACGCCTGCGTGCGCAAGACCTGGAACGGCAGACGGAGCCGGCAAGCCTACAGCGCCGCGCGGGATGACACACTCCCCGTTTCGGCGCATAAACCGCCGGGCGGCGGGCGTTGCGCCAGGGTCATTTCCCACGCATGCCCGGGACGGGCATGCTGCCCAAAGACTTGCGCCCGGCAGGGCGCACAACTAGGTCACACCCTGTCGACTGAACGATTCCGTCGGCTCGGCGGGCAATGGCCCAGGGGGCGCGCATATGGACTGGATGCTGTTTCTGACCTTTCTTGCCGCCTGCGGGGCGGCAGGGGCCACCGGATCGATGTTCGAGCCGGGCAAGTGGTACGAGGGGCTGGACAAGCCGGTCTGGACTCCGCCGGGGATCGTTTTCCCACTGGTCTGGATCACGGTTTACATCGCCATCGCCTATGCTGCGATGCGAATCGCGCTGCTTGATGGCGCGGGGCAGGCACTGGCGTTCTGGGCAGCACAGATCGCGTTCAACACGCTCTGGTCGCCGGTGTTCTTCGGGTTGAAGCGCATGCGCGCGGCAATGGCGATCCTGTGCTTCCTTTGGGTATCAGTTGCCGCCACGATGTTCAGCTTCTGGGTGCTTGACCCGGTCGCAGGCGCACTGTTCGCGCCCTATCTGCTTTGGGTCAGCATTGCCGGGGCGCTAAATTTTTCCGTCCTGCGGCGCAACCCGCAATACGCCTGACGTCCTGCGGGCGTGGCGTCAGAGGGTCGCGACGTCCAAAGCCTCGGGGCCGAAAATCCGGGTCAGGTGATCGCTCAGATAGATGCGCAGCCACGGCGTGAACAGTTCGGGGCTGCGTTCGACCTTGCGCATCAGCGCAGTCAGGGTCATCCAGTCTGTATCGACCACTTCGGACGGGTTCGGCACCACTGCAAGTCCCGCTGGTGCCAGCGCCGTATAGACCTGCACCAACTCGTGTTCGATCAGCCCACCGCCGACATCGGCACGGTACTCCACTTCGCCGACATGAGCCAGATCAAGCCCCCCGATGCCCAGCTCTTCGTTCAGGCGCCGGTGCGCGCAATCAAGATCGGTTTCGCCCCAGTGCGGGTGCGTACAGCACGTATTCGCCCACAGGCCCGGCGTGTGGTACTTCGTCAGGGCACGGCGCTGGATCAGCACGCGATTGCCGCGCAGGACGAAGACCGAAATCGCTTTGTGACGCAGCCCGCGTCGGTGCGCTTCAAGCTTCTCGACCGGGACAAGCGCCCCGTCGACCCAGGCAGGGATCAGCGCGCTCATGTGAAGCCCGGGCGTACCAGCCCGCTCAGATGCAGCAGGTTCTTCACCCCGATCTTGATATGTGCCAGCGGGCGCGCAGCCACCAGTTTCTTGTTCATGTAGGCCTCGAATGTCAGGCGCTGAACGTCGATGTCATGGCACAAGCTTACGAAACGCTCGCGCCGATCATCCGATTTGTAATAGGCATCCTGCATCTGGCGCAACACCCGGAAGACGGTCTTGTGTTCACGCATGAACAGCTTGCGCGCCAGTTTCAGGTCCTTCGCCTTGCCGGATGCAAGCGCTGCCTGCGCCGCTGTCGCCGCCACGCGCCCGCCGACCATGGCGTAATAGATCCCCTCGCCGGAGCTTGGCGCAACAACGCCCGCCGCATCGCCGGCCAGCACCACATCGCGGCCATTGTCCCAACGATCCATCGGGCGCAGCGGGATGGGCGCGCCTTCGCGCCGGATGGTTTCGCACCCGGTCAGCCCCGACATGGCACGCAGGTCGGCCGTGGCCTTCTTCAGGTCGGCGCCATTGATCTCGGTCCCCATGCCGACGCTGGCGTGCTTGCCATGCGGAAAGACCCAGCCATAGAAATCCGAACTGATCCGCCCGTCATAGATCACATCGCAACGCAACGGATCATAGACATCGTTCGCGGCCGGGGCCTTGATGATCTCGTGATAGGCAATCACATACGGGATCTTGTCGCCGCCCGGCACCTCGGCCCGCGCGACGTTCGAGCGCGCACCATCGGCACCAATCACCAACCGCGTGGCGCTGCGCCGCTCTGCGCCGCCTGCCTTTTCACGCCAGACAACATGCGTGCCGTCCTTGTCACGCTCGATCCGCAGGAAGGTGCCGGTCAGCCGCTCGGCGCCGCTGGCCACCGCTCGGACGCGCAGGAACTCGTCGAAATGCTCGCGGTCGACCATGCCCACAAAGCCGTTCTCGATGGGAATGTCCACCGCCCGACCCGTGGGCGAAATCATCCGCGCCGTGGTGATCTGCGCCACAATCTGTGACATCGGAATGTCGAAATCCGCAATCGCCCGGGGCGGAATTGCCCCTCCGCAAGGCTTGATCCGCCCGTCCCGGTCCAGCAGCGCCACGCGCTTGCCTGCCCGCGCCAGATCATCCGCCGCCGTGGCGCCCGACGGCCCGCCACCCACCACAAAGACATCGTATTCCATGCGTCATTCCCCCGGGATGAGTTGCGGCTGCGCGCGCGGCACCATAACCCGCGCGGCCAGCCAGGCCGAAGCGACGAAGATCGCCGCCTGAAAACTGAAGACGGCGCCGAACGCCTCTGCCACCGGCAGCAGGGTCCGCGCCAGATCCACCAGCGCCGCCCCGGTCAACCCGCCAAAGCCTGCCGCAATCGCCTGCGAGGCGCCCCACAGGCCGACGCGCGTACCCTCGCGCTTGTCGCGACCTTCGCCAGCCAGCTGCATCATCGATCCGATGGCGGCGACCGCGAACATGCCGTTAAAGAACCCCAGCGCCACCACCAGCGGCACCAGTGGCAGCGCCAGCGCGCCCGCCATGGCAATCGCCATCAGCACCACC
>SKKS01000311.1 GCA_007123625.1 Paracoccaceae bacterium | reverse complement strand
TTGCCTGGGACCTCCGTCGCGCGCAGCCTTACGAATGCTACGATGAATTCGACTTCAAGATCCCCGTGGGCAAGAACGGCGACTGCTATGACCGCTACCTTTGCCGCATGGCCGAGATGCGCGAAAGCACACGGATCGTCCTGCAGGCCATTGAAAAGTTGCGCGCGCCCGAAGGGCAGGGCGAAGTGCTGGCGCGCGGCAAGATCACGCCGCCCCCGCGCGCCGAAATGAAGACCTCGATGGAAGCGCTGATCCATCACTTCAAGCTTTATACCGAAGGGTTCCACGTCCCGGCGGGTGAAGTCTATGCCGCGGTCGAGGCGCCCAAGGGCGAGTTCGGCGTCTATCTGGTGGCCGACGGCACCAACCGGCCTTATCGCGCCAAGATCCGCGCGCCGGGCTTCCTGCACTTGCAATCGATGGACCACATTTGCAAGGGGCACATGCTGGCCGACGTGGCCGCGATCATCGGCACCATGGATGTCGTTTTTGGAGAGATTGACCGCTAATGCTGCGCCGACTGCACCCAGACCAGCCCGCAAGCTTCGCTTTCACGCCCGCCAATCAGGACTGGGCAGAAGCGCAGATTTCCAAGTACCCCGAGGGCCGTCAGGCCAGCGCGATCATTCCGCTTCTGTGGCGCGCGCAAGAGCAGGAGGGCTGGCTGACCCGCCCGGCGATCGAACACATCGCCGACATGCTGGACATGGCCCATATCCGGGCGCTTGAAGTGGCGACCTTCTACTTCATGTTCCAGCTTCAGCCCGTGGGCTCGGTGGCGCATATCCAGGTCTGCGGTACGCTGTCGTGCATGATCTGCGGCGCCGAGGATCTGGTTGCCGTCTGCAAGGACAAGATTGCCAAGCGCGCGCACCAGTTGTCCGCCGACGGGCAGTTCAGCTGGGAAGAGGTCGAATGCCTGGGTGCCTGCGCCAACGCGCCGATGGCCCAGATCGGCAAAGACTATTACGAAGACCTTACCGCCGACAAACTGGCGCAGATTATCGACGATCTGGCAGCGGGCAAGGTGCCGGTGCCGGGGCCACAGAACGGCCGCTTCGCCTCGGAACCCAAGGACAACCTGACAACGCTGACCGAATTCACGGGCGAAGAACACAACGGCTCGGTCGCGCTGGCGTTGGCGCTCAAGGACACGGTCAAGCGCATCGACGGGACCGAAGTGCCACTTATCACGCCCTGGCGCGGCAAGCCGCCTGCCGCACGCAAGGACGCGAACAAGGTTGAGCCGAAGCCCGGCATCGGTGAGGTGATCGACGAAACCGGGACGACCACCGACGAGGCGCCTGCGAAGTCGACGGCCAAGCCCGTGGCAAGCGGGAAGGAGGCCCCCGAAGGTCGCAAGCCCGAAACGCTTGCACAGGCGAAGGGCACGGCGGACGACCTGCAAAAGATCGGCGGCGTCGGCCCGGTGCTGGAACAGAAGCTCAACAAGCTGGGCGTCTATCATTACTGGCAGATCGCGGCCTGGTCCGAGGATGAGATCGCGTGGGTCGATGACCAGTTGAATTTCAGGGGCCGGATCACGCGCGACGACTGGATCAGCCAGGCAACTGCGTTGGCCGACGCCACCACGGACAAGGGCTGATCGCCGCGGTTGCGGCGACTTGGCCGACGGCAGAAAGAGGAGACATGCGCAAGCGCGACCCCGATGAAAAGGCGATGGCATTGCAGGCAAGGCTGGCTGCAATTGTGATGGCGGGGGCTATGCTTGCGTGGATGGGGCTGCAATGGCTCGGAGGGCAGATGAACTGGGACCCGCGCTATGTGTTCCTGTTCGATTTCGCCGCTCTGGCCGCATTTATCTGGGCGCTCGTAGTGACCTGGCGCATCTGGCGGCACCGCCGGAACAATTGAGGATCAGACATGCTGCAAGATCAGGATCGCATCTTTACCAATCTTTACGGGATGCATGACCGGTCGCTCAAGGGCGCGCGGGCGCGCGGTCACTGGGACGGGACCAGAGCGATCCTGGACAAGGGGCGCGACTGGATCGTGGACGAAATGAAGCAGTCCGGCCTGCGCGGTCGCGGCGGCGCAGGGTTTCCGACGGGCCTCAAGTGGTCGTTCATGCCCAAGGAATCCGACGGGCGCCCGGCGTATCTGGTGGTCAACGCGGACGAATCCGAACCCGGCACCTGCAAGGACCGCGAGATCATGCGCCATGATCCGCACACGCTGATCGAAGGGTGCCTGATCGCGTCTTTCGCCATGCGCGCGCATACTTGCTACATCTATATCCGGGGCGAGTACATCCGCGAGCGCGAGGCGCTGCAGGCCGCCATCGACGAAGCCTATGATGCCGGGCTGGTGGGCAAGAACGCCTGCGGTTCCGGCTGGGATTTCGACATCTTCCTGCACCACGGCGCCGGGGCCTATATCTGCGGCGAGGAAACTTCGCTTCTGGAAAGCCTTGAAGGCAAGAAGGGCATGCCGCGGATGAAACCGCCGTTTCCGGCGGGCGCGGGGCTTTATGGGTGCCCGACCACTGTAAACAACGTCGAATCCATCGCCGTGGTGCCCACGATCCTGCGGCGCGGCGCGTCGTGGTTCGCGGGCTTCGGGCGGCAGAACAATGCGGGCACCAAGGTTTTCGCCATCTCGGGGCACGTCAACCGCCCCTGCGTGGTCGAGGAAGCGATGTCGATTTCCTTCGAAGAGTTGATCGACAAGCATTGCGGCGGTATTCGCGGCGGGTGGGACAACCTCAAGGCCGTGATCCCGGGCGGCAGTTCGGTACCTTGCGTGCGCGGCGAGAAGATGCGCGATGCGATCATGGATTTCGACTACCTTCAGAAGGACCTGCGCTCGGGGCTGGGCACGGCGGCGGTGATCGTGATGGACAATTCCACCGACATCATCAAGGCGATCTGGCGGCTGTCCAAGTTCTACAAGCACGAAAGCTGCGGACAGTGCACGCCCTGCCGCGAAGGCACGGGCTGGATGATGCGTGTCATGGACCGGCTGGTGCGCGGCGAGGCCGAGCTGGAGGAAATCGATATGCTGTGGGACGTGTCCAAGCAGGTCGAGGGGCATACAATCTGCGCGTTGGGCGATGCGGCGGCCTGGCCCATTCAGGGCTTGATCCGCAACTTCCGCGACGAGATCGAGGACCGGATCAAGGCGCAGCGCGCGCGCCGTTCCCCGGCGGTTGCGGCGGAATGACGGGCTGATGGCGGCTTTGGGGAACATACATCTGGCGGGGCGGGGCATGGGGCCACGCAATCGTCATGTGACCGCGTCCGGCGCGGGTGGCAGGGTGTGCGCGGCTTCAGGCCGCCTCAACCCCGGCGCCCCGTTTCGGCGCCCGTTCCGGAGTGTTCCCATGTCCTTGCGTATCCTGTCCCTGCGGACCCTGCTGCGTCCGCTTGTTCTTGCTGCCGCGCTGGTCGCAGCCCCGTTCACCGTTGCCGCCGCGCAAAGCCAGTCCGAGGTCAACGACGCCCTGCGCGCCAACAGCGCGATCTACAACGGCCTGTTCACCGCAGCGGTGATCCATCATGTGGCCGACACCTGCGAAACTCTGCAGGGGCCGAACCGGGCGTCGCGGGTGGCCTATTTCCTGGGCCTGTACCGGCAGGCCCGCGCGTTGGGCTACTCGCGCGCGCAGATCGAGGATTTTGTGAATGACAAGGCCGAACAGGAGCTGATGCGGACACTCGTCCACCAGCATCTGGAACGGCAGGGCGTGGCGCCCACGGACGCCGCCGCCGTCTGCGCCTTCGGCCTTCAGGAGATTGAGAAACGCTCGTCCATCGGACGGCGTCTGAGCGAAAGGTAGACCATGGCCGAGTTGCGCAAGATCATCATCGATGACCGGGAGATCGAGGTCCCCCCGGCTATGACGCTGATCCAGGCATGCGAGGAAGCGGGGATCGAGATCCCGCGCTTCTGCTATCACGAGCGCCTGTCGATCGCGGGCAACTGCCGGATGTGCCTGGTCGAGGTCGTCGGCGGCCCACCCAAGCCCGCCGCAAGCTGCGCGATGCAGGTCAAGGACCTGCGCCCCGGGCCCGAAGGCGCGCCGCCGGTGATCAAGACCAATTCGCCTATGGTGCGCAAGGCGCGCGAGGGGGTGATGGAATTCCTGCTGATCAACCATCCGCTGGACTGTCCGATCTGCGATCAGGGCGGCGAATGCGACCTGCAGGATCAGGCGATGGCCTATGGCGTGGATTTCTCGCGCTACCGCGAACCCAAACGCGCGACCGAGGATCTGGACCTTGGGCCGCTGGTCGAAACCCATATGACGCGCTGCATTTCCTGCACCCGCTGTGTGCGCTTCACGTCCGAAGTGGCGGGCGTCATGGTCATGGGCCAGACCGGCCGCGGTGAGGATGCCGAGATCACCACGTATCTGGGCGCGCTGATCGAAAGCGAATTGCAGGGCAATATCATCGACCTGTGCCCGGTAGGCGCGCTGGTGTCGAAGCCCTATGCCTTTACCGCCCGTCCGTGGGAGCTGAAGAAGACCGAAACCATCGACGTGATGGACGCGCTCGGGTCGAACATCCGCGTGGATACCAAGGGGCGCGAAGTCATGCGCATCCTGCCACGCAACCATGACGGTGTTAACGAGGAATGGATCTCGGACAAGACGCGCTTTGTTTGGGACGGGCTGCGGCGCCAGCGGCTGGACAAACCCTATGTGCGCAAGGATGGCAAGCTGACCCCGGTGACATGGGCCGAAGCCTTTGCCGCCGTGAAGGCCGCGATGGCGGGCCAGAAGGTTGCAGGACTGGTCGGCGATCTGGTGTCCGGCGAAGCCGCTTTCGCACTGAAATCGCTGATTGAAGGGCAGGGCGGCACGGTGGAATGCCGCACCGATGGTGCAAAGCTGCCAGCGGGGAACCGCTCGGCCTATGTCGGCACGGCGGCGATCGAGGATATCGACCACGCCGACAAGATCCTGCTGATCGGCACCAATCCGCGCCGCGAAGCGCCGGTGCTCAATGCCCGCATCCGCAAGGCATGGCTGCAAGGCGCCGATGTGATCGTTGTCGGCGAGGCTGCCGATCTGACCTACACTTACGAGCACATGGGAACGGACCGCGCCGCGCTGACGCATGTGGCCAGCCTTGATATGGCCGCGTTGCAGGACAAGAACTGCGTCGTGATCGTCGGACAGGGCGCGCTGCGTGGCGCCGACGGCGAGGCCGTGCTGGCGACGGTGCAGGGCATCTGCGGAAAATCCGATGCCAAGCTTTTGGTCCTGCACACCGCCGCCGGGCGGGTGGGGGCGATGGATCTGGGCTGCGTGACCGACGGCGGGATCGATGCCGCGCTGGACGGGGCCGGGGTGGTCTATAACCTGGGCGCCGACGAGATGGACATCCCCGCAGGTCCATTCGTGATCTATCAGGGCAGCCACGGCGATCGCGGTGCGCACCGCGCCGATGTGATCCTGCCGGGTGCTGCCTGGACCGAAGAACCGGGGACCTTCGTCAATACCGAAGGCCGCCCGCAGATTGCACTGCGCGCAGGCTTCCCGCCGGGCGACGCGCGCGAAAACTGGGCGATTCTGCGCGCGCTTTCGGCGGAACTGGACGCGCCGCTGCCTTTCGACAGTATCGGCCAGTTGCGCCGCGACGTCGTCGGGGCGGTGCCGCATCTGGGCGATATCGACAGCGTCCCTGAAAACACCGTGCAAACGCTGGCGGCCGGGACGCTCGGCAGCGGGGATTTCGCCCCGGCGGTGAATGATTTCTACCTGACGAACCCCATTGCACGAGCGTCGCGGCTGATGGGCGAACTTGCGGCGCAGGCCAAGGCGCGTCGCACGGCCCCTCTGGCTGCGGAGTGACCATGATCCGGGTCCGTACAGGATGGGCGATCGCAGCCCCCGCGTTCTGCGGGCTGATCGCCTGTGCGGATGCAGCGGAACGCGACGAGCGTCCGTTCAACCCGGAGTATCTGGGTGTTGAAACGCGCATGATGGACAACGAACTGGTCAATTTTCACGTGTCCATGCGCGGCGCGCGCGACGACAGCGACGTGATCGACTATGCCCGTTGCGCGGCGGCCCAATACGCGCTGATCCGGGGTTACGGCTTTGCCCGCCATCTGCGCACGAATGTCGCGCGCGAGGGTGGAATATCGCGCGCGGATGCTGTTTACACCATCTCGCCTGCGCTTCCGCGCGGGTTGCGCACCATCGATTCCGAAGTGGTCGTTGCCGACTGCCAGGAACAGAACATACCGACGGTCTGAGGGACGGAACACACGATGGATGGATTTCTGGATACCGGCCTGGGCATCACCCTGATGATCGTGGCACAGTCGCTGCTGGTCGTTGCCTTCGTGATGATCTCGCTGCTGTTCCTCGTATATGCGGACCGCAAGGTGTGGGCGGCGGTGCAGATGCGGCGCGGGCCGAACGTTGTGGGGCCATTCGGGCTTTTGCAGTCGGTGGCGGACGCGTTGAAGTATGTGGTCAAGGAAGTCGTCATTCCGGCAGGCGTGGACCGGCCGGTGTTCTTTCTGGCGCCGCTGCTGTCGTTCGTGCTGGCGATACTGGCATGGTCGGTGATCCCGTTCAACGAACGTTGGGTGCTGGCGGACATCAATGTGGCGATCTTGTTCGTGTTCGCGGTGGCCTCGCTCGAAGTCTATGGCGTGATCATGGGCGGCTGGGCGTCGAACTCGAAATATGCCTTCCTCGGCTCGCTCCGTTCGGCGGCGCAGATGATTTCCTACGAGGTATCGCTGGGCTTGATCATCATTGGGGTGATCATTTCCACCGGCAGCATGAATTTCGGCGCGATCGTCGCCGCGCAGAACACCGGCTATGGGGTGTTCGGTTGGTATTGGTTGCCGCATCTGCCAATGGTGGTTCTGTTCTTCGTCAGCGCGCTGGCGGAAACCAACCGGCCGCCCTTCGACCTCCCCGAGGCCGAGTCCGAACTCGTGGCCGGGTTCATGGTCGAATACTCCTCGACCCCGTACCTGCTGTTCATGGCAGGGGAATATATTGCCATCTTCCTGATGTGCGCGCTGATCTCGCTGCTGTT
>SKKS01000192.1 GCA_007123625.1 Paracoccaceae bacterium | reverse complement strand
CTGCACGCCAGACCTTGCGCTTGGAACCGGGCCGGGGGCGACGATCACCCTGCGCCTTGACGCGCCGTGCGACAGCGGCGCCCGCGTCGAAATCCGGCACGAGGCCCTGCGCTTCGCCGAACGGCTGTCCGAGGACGGCACCCTGCAGCTGACGCTTCCTGGCCTGTCTGCCTCTGGCGAGGTCGCCATTTCGCTTGCCGGACGTGATCCTGTCCGCGAACGCGTCGCCCTGCCGGATGCCGCGCTGCACAAGCGCCTGGCGTTGCAATGGACGGGCGCTGCGGAATTCGTACTTCACGCTATGCACGGCGGTGCCGGACTTGGTGACCGGGGCAACCTGCACCACGAGAATCCCTCAAGTTCAACAGCTATCGGCGCCTATACATTCGCGCTGGGCGATCCGTCGCTGGACGATCCCATGCTGGCCCATGTGCACTCACTGCCCGCAACGCTGGCCGCGTCGGTACGTTTCGCCATCACCGCGACCGTCACCGCGACGAACTGCGACACCACATTGCGGGCCGAGGTTCTGGGCGCCAGCGGCCAACCGCAGACCAGCCCGACCCCGATCGCGCTCGACATGCCCGATTGCACTGGCTCAGGTGGGTTCGTGCTGATGCCGGTCCCGGTGGCGCAGGAATTCGCCCGGCGCTGAGTAGTATTTGACCTGCGGCCAGTCAGCCGCCTGCGGCCCCACCGCGCCAGTCATCGAAACCCAGCATCCGGTAATCCAGAGCATAGGCTGCGCGACAGGCTTCCTGCACCTCGGTGTCGCAAACGGCTTCCAGCGGGAACAATGCGCGCGGCGGGCGTAAGTCGAATGCCGGAGCGGAAAGCCCCAGGTCCTGCGCCACTTGTGCCAGTTGCAAGGGCGCGCGCTCCTCGCGCACCACGCGGTCCGGCACACCCTGCGCACGAAACCCTTCGATAAACATGGTCTGGCTGGCCCACGAAGGCTGCACCGGAAGCGCCGTCTGTCCCGACAGGTTGGCCTGCACGAAACGGAGGAACGCCAGGAAGCCCGCGCGGTGCAGGTCCGCGTCATACCCCTGTTCCAACGCAGCACGGGGCGGCAGTTCGACCCCATGCACCCGCGCCAGATACCCGCGCACCCCGGTGCGTCCGCCCATGACCACCTCGCGCAGGTACACCTGATGCGCGCGCGCCAGCGGATGGCGCAACACCGTGAAACAGCACCGTCGCGGGTGCCTTTCCTGCCATTTACGCAGATCGCGCACCGACAGCGGGTCGGGCATTGCCGCGCGATTGACCCCGTCCAGCGCAGCCATCCAGTCCAGCACCGCGTCCTGCGGCCCACCGGGGATGGGCATGAACAGTACCGGCGCACGCAAGCCCACACGCCAGGTCCCCACACGCGGCCCGCGCCTTGGTTCGAAATTCGGCGTGCGCGCCAGATCGAAGCGGTCTAGCCGCGCCAGCGCAGGGGCCAGCGCCTCGGGGTTGGTCAGCTTCCTTTCCGGCGGCTCGGGGTTCTGGGGTTTCAGCCGACCAGCCAGATCGCTCAGCCGCGCGGGCACCCCCAGCCAGCTTGCCACCCCGTTCAGGACGTCGAGCGTGCCCAGATCGTCATAACCGATATGGAACGCGGTCTGTCCCGTGACCTGCAACGCCTGCAGAATACGCAGCTGAAATGCCTGAAGTGCCGCCACATAGTCGGCGAATTCATCGCCGTCGAACGCAACCTGCGCTGCGCGCTTGTGCTTTACATCGCCCAGTTTCCACTGGTTCGTTTCCGCCGCGATCTTGCGCGAGATGTAGCTGTCCAGCGGATTGCGCGTCAGCACGATCTTGGCGCAACGCGGATCGGCAAGAAGATGCGCGACCACCCGCGGGTCGTGGTCATGGAACAGCCGGAATCCGGTGAGCCCCGGTTGCGCGCGCAGCGCCGCCACCAGCGCCAGCGGGTCACGATCACGCGCCGCCAGATCGACGCCCAGGAACGCGGCCTGCTTCGGATGGCCGACAAAACGCGGGTTGAACAACTCGCCTGCGCAATGCACCCCGTCCAGCCGGTTGATCTGCTCTTCCAGAAGGTTCGATCCGGTGCGCATTTCGGCAAGGACCACGAACATGTCGAATGGCTGCGTTTGTGTCATTCCGGCGCTCTCCATCCCCCGGACGCGGGCGCGGCGCCGGTCGGATAATCGCCCAAGGTGACCAGCGGCAGCCCGGCATTGCGCGTGCTTGCGACAAAGGGGCCAACCCAGTCCAGCGCCACACGTTCGGGCGGTTTCGACGCCTCCGCCCCCGGTGCGATGTGTGCCAGCATCAGCGCCAGGTTGTCGTCCGGCGCCTCAAGGTACTCGGCCAGCGTCCAGATGCGCACCTGCGCGCGCGCCTCGGGTCCGCGCAGCCGCTCCAACAGCGCAAGTTCGCTTTTCTGCAGCGCGGCCAGTTCGCGCCGCACCTCTGGATCGGCAGGGTCGCGCCCGACAAACCCCAGCACCCAACCGCCCGAGATTATGGCCACATGCGCATTGGCATCGGTGGCGATGAACGTCTCAAGCCCTGGATCCGTCGCGTCCTGCGGCGCATACTGGAACACCTGCCGCTCGCCCCGGGTGTTCCAAATCAGGTTGGTCAGGAACATGCGAGGGTTATAGTCGCGCAAGGCTGCGCTGTCACTCAGCGCACCGTTCCAGACCCGCGCCCCACCCGCGAATTCCACCCGCTCGCGCGCATACAGATGCCCATGCACCCGCGTGCCCGCCGCATCCGACAGCCACTTAGCGATCCCCGGATACAGCGCCGAAAACCCGCACAGCATGGCATAGGGGCCCGCCGTCTTGTCGCGGGTCACGGTTTCGGCCGGAAAACGGCTTTGCATGTAAAGCCCCGCGCGTCCCTCCAGCCGCTGGCGTTCGGCGCGGGCGAAATGGCGCGCGATCCGTTCGGGTTGCGGGTTCACCGGGCGGCCCTGCGCGACCTTGTCGGTCAGGAAGAAATCATAAAGCCGCTCTGCCTGCGGCCAGATCTTGCGCGCGATGAAACAGTCGGAGCGCCGCAACAACTGCAGATGATCGTCATAGAACAGATGCGGTCTGCCGTTGCGGTCGAACTTGGCCAGCGTGAGCGAGCGGCTTTCGATCCGGCGCGCGTGGCGCCGGGCGAGGGTCTGGAAATACGCCTCGTCCGGGATCCAGACATGGCGGAAATACCGCTCATACCGGCGGCGCTTGGGGTCGTTCAGGATTGCTTCGAGCGTGACGCGGGTCAGGCACCACCACTGGCTGCCGAGATGCGGGTCCAGCGGGCGCGGCACCTCGCGGCGCAGGCCCAGGGCGCGCTGCACCTCGACCGCGGCGTCGAACAGCCAGCGCTGCCGACGCCAGTCGAAGGGGAACCAGCGCGTGAAACGCTCCACCGACAATCCGCCCACGGTCCAGGACACATCGTGCACCGACACCGATTCGATGAAATCCGTGTCCGCCCGTTCCGCCAGCCACGCCATCATTTCCGCCACCGGACGCAGCGGCAGACACGCGCCCGATGTCAGCGCCACATGCCGCACGCCCGGATTTGCCGCCAGCAGGTCCGCCGTCGCATCCAGCGTGGCAGCCACGATCCCCCAGCGCCCCCACGGGCAGCGGTGGCGCTGGATCACGCGTACCGCGCCCAGATCGGCCAGCGCCGCGCGCAATTCCTTCGCCGCGTCTCCCGGCACCGAGCGGTCCAGATGGATCACCACCGGACAGCCGCCCGCCGCCCAGAAGCGCGCCACCTGCTGCGCGCGGTCCAGCGCAGTGTGGCACAGCATGACGATCCCCAGCGTCCCCGCGCTGTTTTCCCCGGCCCCGATCATGCCCAGTCCCCCTTGGACATCAGCCCCAGGATTTCGAGCTGACGCCAGTTGATGTATTCCGTGGACCAGTCGCACCACATGTCCGGCGCCGCCTCCAGCCCCGCCTCATAGGCCGCGTATTCGCGCCCGTGACCGTAGTGTTCGCCCCGCGCGGCTTCCGCGCGTGCGCGGCTGGCCAGACTGCTGGCCTGCGTGTCCAGAAACTTGGCATGCAACAGCACGCCGGACGCCAACTCGCCCCCGGTGCTGTCATACACCCGGTTCAGCCCGCGCGGCAGGAGCATGTGGGTGGAACTTGTATAGGCATAGCTGCGGCTCCAGCGCACCAGAGGGGTCTTGTTCAGCGCAGGCGCGGCCCTGGGCCGGTCGGGGAAGAACACGCGCGCACGCGCGCCGCCCTGTATCCACAGGTTGCGATAGCGCGCATTTCGGGTGATGCACAGGTTCCCGGCATCGAACCAGCGCGCGATCTCGAACGGGTTCTGCCCCTCGGCATAGGCGAGTTCGGACAGTGGGCCCTTGGGGTACATGTCCAGCAGCATAGCCCCGAAGGACCGGCGCCCCGAGGCCTCCAGCCAGCCGGTCAGAGCCGCCAGCGGGCGCGTGTCGCAGAACGGATAGACCAGGAATTCATCCACATCGACCACCAGTGTCCAGTGTCGGGCACCGTACCGCCATTGCAGATGGTTCAGCCAGTCCACGCCATAACTTGCGGCGCGATAGCTGGCGGTGGTCGACCAGAGCGACACATCCCCCTGCGCAGCCAGGTAGTCGGCGCTGCCGTCGTCCGAGCCGTTGTCCACCATCAGGAAATGCCCGACCCCAAGCCGCCGGTAATACTCCAGGAAATACGGCAGCCGGATACGCTCGTTGCGCTGCGTGGTGAAGGCCAGGATCATGTCGGGGCGGATGCGGTCGGTGCGCAGGGCGACGCGGCGCAACTCGCGGCTTTTGCGCAGGGCGCGCGCCAGTTTGGCCTGCCGCTCGGCGCGCATTCTCAGCGTGGCGCCCAATCCCAACTGCCTGTCCCTTCGTTTTCGCAACGATCCTGCCGAATGCCCCTTCTCATGCCGCATGGGATCGCGCGGCGCAACGCTCCCGCCGGTTTTCGGCTGTGGCATCGCCCCCGAGCGTTGCACAAGCGCGGCAGTCGCGCGCCGGGGCATGCCCGCGCCCCGGCGCGCAGGGGTGGGTGGAGCGTACCGGGGCGGGGGCATGCCGGCGCCTCAGACCCCCAGATGCCGTGCCTGAACGTCTGCGCTCAGATCGCCCGGCGGGCCGGTCCAGACGATCTCGCCGCGCCCAAGGATCGCGCAGCGGTCGGCCAGCGGCTTGATCTCGGACAGCGCCTTGTCCACCAGCAGGATCGCGTAGCCATCGCGCTTGAGCGTGCCGATCGCCTCCCATATCTCGCGCCGGATGGTGGGGGCCAGGCCTTCGGTTGCCTCGTCCAGCACCAGCAGGCGCGGGTTGGTCATCAGCGCGCGCCCGATGGCCAGCATCTGCTGCTCGCCCCCCGACAGCGTGCGCGCCGACTGGTCCTTGCGTTCCGCCAGCCGCGGAAAGAACGCCTGCACCCGCTCCAAAGTCCAATGCCCGGACCGGGCGGCGGCGATCAGGTTCTCGGTCACGCTCAGGTTGGGAAAACAGCGCCGCCCCTCGGGCACCAGCCCGATGCCCAGCCGCGCCGCGCGGTGCGACGGCCAGCCACTGATGTCATGTCCCGCGAACCAGACCTTGCCGTAGCGCAATGGCAGCATCCGGCACAGGGTGTGGATGGTGGTGGTCTTGCCCATGCCGTTGCGCCCCATGAGCGCCAGAACCTCGCCCTCGGCCAGTTCCAGATCGACCCCGAACAGCGCTTGGCTCGCGCCATAGAATACCTGCACCCCTTCAAGCTTCAGAAGCGCGCTCATGATCCCGGCTCCTCATCGCCCAGATAGGCGCGGCGCACCTGCGCGTTGGCGCGGATTTCGGTCACGGTGCCGGTGGCGATGATGCGGCCATAGACCAGCACCGAAATCCGGTCTGCCAGCGCGAACACCGCGTCCATGTCATGCTCCACAAGCAGGATCGGTGCTTCGTGTTTCAGGTCGCGCAGGAATGTCACCAACTGCCCCACCCCTTCGGTGCCCATCCCGGCCATCGGCTCGTCCAGCAGGAAACACGCCGGTTCCAGCGCCAGTGCGATGGCGATTTCCAGAAGCCGCCGCTCGCCATGCGCCAGTTCCCCCGCCGGGACCGACGCCCGCGGCCCCAGCCCCACCCGGTCCAGAATTGCGCGGGCCGGATCGGTCAAGGTGCGGTCAAGGCGCACCGGCCAGAGGAACCGGAACGGATGCCCCTGCCGCGCCTGCAAGGCCAGCATCACGTTGCGCCGGGCCGAGTATTCGGGGATCAGCGACGATATCTGGAAACTCCGCCCCAGCCCCAGCCGCGCCCGCTGCGCCACGCTCAACCCTGTCACGTCCTGCCCGCGAAACCGGATCGTCCCCGCATCGGGAGTCAGCCAGCCGCTGATCTGCGCCATAAGCGTGGTCTTGCCTGCGCCGTTGGGTCCGATCAGCGCGTGAACCTCGCCCGGGCGCAGCGTCAGCGACACATCGTCCGTGGCCTTGAGCGCGCCAAAAGACTTGCGCAGCCCGTCCAGTTCCAGAACCGCGCTATCCATGGCGTTCGCGCCCCGCAAGCAGCCCGATCACACCCCCGCGCGCGAACAGCACCACGCCCAGAAGCACCAGCCCCAGCCACAGCTTCCAGTGTTCGGTCCAGCCGCCGAACAGGGTTTCGAACCCCACCAGGATTGCCGCCCCCAGCACCGGGCCGCACAGCCGCCCCACACCGCCAAGGATGATGATGACGATCAATTCGCCCGACATCGTCCAGGCCATCATGGCCGGGCTGACAAAACGGCTGAGGTCCGCCATCATGGCCCCCGCCAGCCCCGTCAGCATTCCCGAGATCACGAAGGCTGTCAGCTTCACCCCGAAGGGCGAAATCCCGACCGCCGCCGCGCGGTCCGGGTTCTGCCGGATCGCCATCAGCGCCGCCCCGAAGCGTGACGCGCGCAGTGCTGCGAACAACACCAGCGCCACCACCAGAACGCCAAAGGACACTAGGAAGAACTCCCACGGGCGCAGGGTGTTCACGCCCGGAAACTGATTGCGCACGAAGATGGGCAAGCCGTCCTCACCGCCATAGGCGGGCCAGGACAGGGTAAAGAAGAACCCCATCTGCG
>SKKS01000206.1 GCA_007123625.1 Paracoccaceae bacterium | reverse complement strand
GCCTTCATGGGCCCGTCGCCTTCGGCCAGCCGCTTGTCGGCGTATTCGGTGACCACCACCGCGCCATCGACCAGAATCCCGACCGCAAGGATCAGCCCGAACATGACGATATTCGAAATCGCCACACCCATCACGCCCAGCAGGATGAAGCACAGCATGAACGAGGTCGGAATCGCCAACCCCACCAGAATGGCCGAACGCAACCCCAATGCCGCCAGCACAACGATCATCACCAGCGCGATGGCGGTCATGACCGAGGTTTCCAGCTGCGACACCATCTCGCCCACCTGGTACGAACGATCCAGCGCGGGCGTCGCGCGGATGCCGTCGCGCAGCTCATCCGGCCAGGCGGCGTGCGTGGCCGCGACCACGGAGCGGATATCGGCGGCAGTGTCGATGACGTTGTAGCCCTTGCGCTTGACCACCTGCAGCGCGATGTTGGTTTCGCCATTGAACCGCGCCGTGCCGGTGCGGTCTTCATAGGTCAGGCGGATCTCGGCCAGATCGCCCAGCCGCACCACACTGTCGCCGTTGACCTTGACCGGCAGCGCATACACATCCTCGACCCCGCCAAAGGTCGACGGCACCGTGACCCCGAAGCTGCCCACGCTGGACGTGATGTCGCCCGCCGCCACAAGCTGGTTGTTACGGGTGATGACACGCACCAATTCGTCGGCGGTGACGTTATAGGCTTCCAGCCGCAACGGATCGATGTTGACCTCGACCATCTCGTCGCGCGACCCGGCGATGTTGACCTCGAGCACCGCATCGATATCCTCGATCGCACTTTTCAGGTCCTCGGCGGCGCGCAACAAGGCGCGTTCGGGCACATCGCCCGACACCGCGACAATGATGATCGGAAACTGCGAGAAGTTGAATTCCGCAATGCTGTAGTTGTCGGCGCCCGAGGGAAAGCTCGATTCGGCGCGGTTCATGGCGTCGCGCACATCGGCCAGGGTGGCGGTCTTGTCCCAGCCGAACTCGAACTCCAGCACCATCCCGGCAAAACCTTCCGCCGAAAAGGCGGTGATGGTCTTGAGGTCATCGAGATCGGACAACTCGCTTTCCATCGGCCGGACCAGCAGTGTTTCGCCGTCCACAGCGGAAATGCCGGGGAATGGCACCGTAATGATCACCGCGGGCACTTCGATGTCTGGCTCACCCTCCTTGGGCAGGCCGGTGTACGCAAGAATCCCTGCGCCAAGGGTCATAACGACCAGCGCCAGGACCATGCGCGTATGCGCGCCGGCCCAATCGACGATACCCTTCATTCGCGACCCTCCGGCGCATCGCCGCGCCATGTGACGTGGACCTGCACACCCTCGCGTACGAATTCCTGTCCCACCACAATGGCGTTGACCGTTTCCGGCAACCCGTCAAGCCACATGCCGTCCGCCGTGTCGCGCAAGACCGTGACGGGCTTGAATATCACGCGGTCGTCTTCGTCCACGGCGCGAATCCCCAGCGCGCCGTCATCGTTCAGTGTCAGCGCCGATCCGGGCAGCAGATGGCCTTCCTGCGTGGCGGCGCGGATCATCATCTCGGCGCTCTGGCCCTCGCGGATGGCGTTGTCGGGATTGTCCACGACCACCTCGACCCGGAAGGTGCGGGTGGAGGCATCGGCCGCGCGGGCCACGAAATCGACGCGCCCCGTCACCTCGCGCCCCGAAGCAAGCCGCCCCCCGGCCATCGCGCCGGTTTCAAGCCGGTCCACCTGTGCCTCGGAGACGAAGCCCACCAGCCGGATCGGATCAAGCTTGATGAGCGTCGCGCACAAGGCACCGGGTTGCAGCAGCGTGCCCAGTTCGGCGGTGTCGGTTTCCAGAATGCCGTCGAAAGGCGCGTGCATAACCAGCCGCGCCATTTCCTCGACCGCCGCATCGACCGCCGCCTGCGCCGCTTGTTGCGCCGCCTGGGCAGCGGCCAGGCGCGACTGGCTGGCAAATCCGCCTTCGGACAGCCGGTCGGCAGCGTTCAGGTTGATCTCGGCTTCGGCCAGCCGCGCGCGGGCTTCGGCCAGCGCTGCCGCGCGCGTTCCCGACGACAGCTCGCACAGCGCATCCCCGGCGGCGATATCCGCCCCGCGACGCAGCGGCTCAGATACCACCAGCCCGGCGGTTTCGGCGCGCACCTCGACCCGGCGCGCAGCCTCGGTCCGGCCACGAAGGACAACTGCGGTTTCCACAGGCGCGCGCTCCGAATGCTGCACCACCACGCGCACCGGGCGTCGGGTCGCCGCCGCATCGTCTTCGGGGTCGGCGGCCACAACCGGCACTTCCCCGCCCGAGGCAAAGGCTATCAGCGCGTCACGTTCCATGACAAAAAGGTAGAGCAGCGCCATGATCGACAGCGCGGTCAGGACAGGAATGAAGCGCATCTGAGCGGCCCTCGGGGTGTGGCGCGGAAATGTCTGTGCGTCAGCATCGGATCTGGTTGGCGAGGTATGTGCAAACATATACGCTGAACCGATCAGTTCAGTTTAGTTTTTTCTGCAAGGCAGCACAAGTGCGACCTGCCTGCCCGCCGATATGCGGTGCCGCCTTGTCCGGGTCAAGTCCGCGCCCGCGCGGTCCCGTGCGCGCCGCGCGGCTTCGCGCGCACGCGCGCAGATACGCAAGCGCTCGGTTTCGCCCACCCTGTACCCGGACGCAGCCGCACCCTGGCCACGCGTGGCAAGGCTTTGCATTCGCGCAGCGGGCAGGCTATGAGGGCGGCGAGAACGTTCAGAGGTGTGTCTTGAGCAATACCGACAGTTTTATCGACGAAGTCTCGGAAGAGCTGCGCCGCGACCGTGTCACACGGATGATGAAGCGCTACGGCTGGCTTGCGGTGGTGCTGGTTGTGGCCATCGTCGGCGGCGCGGCGTGGTACGAGTGGCAGCGCGCCACGGAACGCGCCCGCGCCGAAAGCTTTGGCGACGCGATCCTCGCTGCGCTGGAAGCACCCGACGATGCCGCTCGGCGTTCCGCCCTGCGCGGGATCGAAGCCGATGGCAGCCAGCAGGGGCTTCTGAACCTGCTGATCGCAGCCGAAGCCCTGCGCGACGACCGCGACGCGTCGCTTGCCGCGCTGGAGGCCGCCACACACGACCGCAGCCTGCCCGACAGCTACCGCCAGCTGGCGGCCCTGAAGCGACTGACACTGGGCGGAGCGGATATTGATCCGGGCGAGCGCGAACAGGTGTTGAGCGGGCTGGCGCAGCCGGGTCAGGCATTCCGCCCTCTGGCCCTGGAACAACTTGCAATCCTGCGTCTGGAACAGGGCGAGCAGGACGCGGCGCTCACGATCCTGCGCGACCTGCTGGTGGAACCGGATGTGACCGAATCCCTTCGGCGTCGGGTCACGCAGATGATCGTCGCCCTGGGTGGCGAGATCGACGCCACATGAGCGTTGTTCCGCGACCCGGACCGATGATGCGCTGCGCGCTTGACCCCTGCAATGGTGAAGTGGCACAACATGGGTGAGAGATCCGCGCAGTGGCGTCAGTGCAAGGGTATGGGTTGGCAAGAACCCGATGGGGCGCAACCATACCCCCGCCCCATCCGACTCCACGCATAGCGGACACGCAGTCACGGTACTGAACGGCGCATACAGGCACGAGACGGGAGCGATAAAGGTGGGATTTTTCAGATATGCCTTGGTCTTGACGGCCACGCTGGCCGTCGCTGCGTGCGACCGCGGATTCATTCTTGAAGGCGAGCGCTTCCATCTGCGCGCACCGTTTTCCGATACCGCCGGGGTCGAGCCGGAGAACCGCGCGGTTCCGGTGTCGTTGCCCGCACCGGTGGCCCACAGTGCCTGGACCCACCGGCTGGGAACACCGAACCACCGCATCACGCACCCCGCCCTTGGCGGCGCGCCGCAACTGGCGTGGTCGGCGCAGATCGGCGCAGGCGAAGACCGGCGCCACCGGATCACAGCCGAACCCGTGGCCGCGAACGGGCGCATCTATACGCTGGACAGCCGCGCCACGGTAACCGCGACCAGCGCCAATGGCGCTACGGTCTGGACCCGTGACCTGACCCCTGCAGGGCTGCGCGGGGACGGCGCGTCGGGCGGTGGGCTGGCGCTGGCGGACGGCGTGCTTTATGTCGCTTCGGCCTACGGGCGGCTGCATGCGCTCGATGCAGCCAGCGGCGAAGTCCGCTGGACCCATCGCTTCGACGCCCCCGCCAAGGGCGCGCCCACTGTCATCGGCGACAGGGTGTTCGTGGTGGCCGCCGACAGTTCGGCCTGGGTGCTCGACACCCGCGACGGCAAGGTGGACTGGCAACTGCCCGGCACGCCGACGCCTGCCTCCATCACGGGCGGGGCGGCACCGGCCACTGCGGGCGAGCTGGTGCTGTTCCCGATCCCCTCGGGCGAGCTGATCGCCGCGCGGCGCGACACCGGCATGGAGGTCTGGCGCCGGGTGATCGCGGGGCAGAGGCAGGGCATGGCCTATGCCGGCGTCACCGACATCACCGGCGATCCGGTGGTGGTGGGCGACACGGTCTATGTAGGCAACCAGTCGGGCCGGGTCATGGCGCTGAACCGCACCAACGGGTCGGTGCGCTGGACGGCGGACGAAGCAGCCTACGGTCCCGTCTGGCCCGTGGACACTGCGCTGTTCATGATGACCGACCGCAACCGGCTGGTTCGGCTGGACGCGGCCAGCGGCGAACGGGTCTGGGCGCAGGAGCTTCCCCTCTACACCCAGGAGCGAGAACGCCGCCGGGCCCAGATATTCGGGCATTACGGGCCGGTGCTGGCGGGGGGGCGGCTGTATGTGGCGTCGAACGACGGGGAACTGCGCAGCTTCGATCCGATCTCGGGGGCGTATCTGGGCAGCGTGAGCGTTCCTGGCGGCGCGGCGGCAAGCCCCATCGTCGTGGACCGGACGCTTTATGTGGTGTCGGCCAACGGGCAGTTGCACGCCTTCCGCTAGGCGCACTGGTGGTCTGAGCGGCCCTCCTGCCGGGCGCCTGCGGCGCGCCGGGGGCGCTGCCCCCGTCCGCGCGCTGCGGGGACTCCCCCGGAGTATTTGCGGCGAGATGAAGCCCGGGGATGGCACGACCGCAAAACGGCGGTACGCGACTGTGCCGCAGGGCCCTTCGTGGCCGCAGCGGGCGGAGTGTGCGGGACACGCCCGCCGGGTTGAATGACACAGCGCCGACTTTGCGGGCAAGGTCTGCGAACCCGAAAGCGTGAAAACCACAGCGGGGAAATTGTCATCGCGCCCGCAACCCGCTAGAAGCCGCGTTTGTCCCCGAGCACCGGAGCCTGAACCCATGAGTTTCACCCTTGCCATCGTCGGCCGCCCGAATGTGGGCAAATCGACGCTGTTCAACCGTCTGGTCGGCAAGCGGCTGGCACTGGTGGACGACCGCCCCGGTGTGACCCGGGACCTGCGCGAGGGCGCCGCGCGGCTGGGCGACCTGCGGTTCGCGGTGGTCGACAGTGCCGGACTGGAACTGGAAGAAGGCGACAGCCTGAAGGGGCGCATGCGCAAGCTGACCGAACGCGCGGTGGACAGCGCGGATGTCTGCCTTTTCGTCATCGATGCGCGCATGGGGGTCACCCCGGCGGACGAGATCTTCGCCGATATCCTGCGTCGGCGCGCACGCCATGTCATCCTTGCCGCCAACAAGGCCGAAGGCGCCGCCGCCGAGGGGGGCGTGATCGAGGGCTGGTCGCTGGGGCTGGGCGAGCCGGTGGCGCTTTCGGCCGAACACGGCATCGGCATGGACGAGTTGTACCACCGCCTGCGCCCGCTGGCGGCAGACTTCGAAGCGCGCGCCGAGGAAACCGCGCCCGAGACCGATATCGACGTGTCCGATGACGCGCATGCCCCCGATCACACCCCCACCGATGCCCGCCCGCTGCAGGTGGCAGTCATCGGGCGCCCGAACGCGGGCAAGTCCACGCTGGTAAACGCGATCCTGGGCACGGACCGGCTTCTGACTGGCCCCGAGGCGGGGATCACCCGGGACGCCATTTCGATCCGCACCGACTGGCGCGAAACGCCCATGCGGATATTCGACACCGCCGGCATGCGCAAGCGAGCCAGAGTGCAGGACAAGATCGAGAAGCTGTCGGTCGCCGACGGGCTGCGCGCGGTGCGCTTTGCCGAGGTGGTGGTGGTATTGCTGGACGCCGAGATCCCGTTCGAGACCCAGGACCTGCGCATCGCCGATTTCGCCGAGTCCGAGGGCCGCGCGGTGGTGGTGGCGGTGAACAAGTGGGACCTGGAGCCCGAGAAACAGGCGCGTGTGAAGGATCTCAAGCTGCAGTTCGAGAAGTTGCTGCCGCAGTTGAAAGGTGCGCCGCTCGTCACGGTTTCGGCCCGGACCGGCAAGGGGCTGGACCGGCTGCATGCGGCGATCCTGCGCGCGCATGAGGTCTGGAACCGCCGAGTGACGACCGCGAAGCTCAACCAGTGGCTGGCGGCGATGATCGAGGCGCACCCGCCACCGGCGCCCGGCGGGCGGCGGATCAAGCTGCGCTACATCACCCAGGCCAAGACCCGCCCGCCGGGGTTCGTGATCATGTGCTCGAACCCCGACGACCTGCCAAAGAGCTACACCCGCTATCTGGTGGGCGGGCTGCGCGAGGCCTTCGACATGCCGGGCACGCCGATCCGGGTCTTCATGCGCTCACAGGCGGACCGCAATCCTTACAAGGACCGCAAGAAAGTCGGCCCGTCGCGGCTTCGCAAGCACATCGAGGGGCGCCGGGACTGAACGCGGCAGGGCAGGCCGCAACGGGCCAAAGGCGGCCCGGATGTTGGCATCCTCCTCCGCCATGACGCGCGCCGGTCTGACCGGTGCTCCCGCCCGTCGTCTGCGCATCGAAGATGCGCCTCCTCCCGTTGGGCCGGGCCTGCGCCGCCGGAGCGCTTCAGCGGCAAGGCGGGGGGCGCTGCCCCCCGGACCCCCCGGGATATTTGGGCACAGACGATGCAGCCAGGGCCGGACGCCAACGCGTATCGACGCGCGCTGTGACTGTCAGGTGTGAAAGGCATGTTAGCCGTGCGGCGGTTTCGATCCCTTGTCCTGCCATCGCACCACACACGCGCCGGGAGAGCCCTGCGCGGT
>SKKS01000324.1 GCA_007123625.1 Paracoccaceae bacterium | reverse complement strand
GGCCGCGAAAGCGTGGCGCGTGCCGCACAAGGTCGCCGCGCCCTGCGCGATGATCGGCACCTCGAATTTCTTTGAACTGGCGGTGGCAGTGGCCATCGGCCTGTTTGGACTGAACTCGATCGCAGCGCTGGTGACTGTGGTCGGCGTGCTGGTCGAAGTGCCAGTGATGCTGTCGCTGGTGTGGTTCGCCAACCGCACTCGCCACTGGTTCCCGCTCGAGGAAACCACCATCCGCAAACCCCGCGCGAAGGAGCAGAGCTGATGTTTCGTACCGCATTGATAGCGCAGGTCCACTCGGCTCTCGATGGGCCCGCAGCCAACCGAATCGCTGCGCGTTTGCCAGAGACCATCAGCGAAAGAATGATGACCTGGCGACAAGCAAATTGGCAATTCGCTACCTGCCTGACTGAGGCGGGTCAGAAAACGGTCCATTGGAGGGCTGTTGTCCGGCAAAACCGGGCGTGCGGTCCGTGTGGTGTTTGAGCATCAAGGCAACTGTTCAATCCGGGCGGGCGCAATCGCTGCCATTGCACCGAGAATAGACCGTATTCCCCAAACCCTGCGGAAATGGGTCAAGCCAATGAAATCCCTTGCAAAGCGTCCTTGAAAATCTGCAGGGTCCTGCCGGTTTAGACGTCAGCGTATTGCGATCTCCTGGCGTGGCAAGCCTCTCTTCCACACCCCCGTCCCGGAATCAGCAGAACAAAAAGCTGCGCTCCGAAATCAAACGGGGGGTTGGGATGAAAACTGTTCTTCCCCCGAAGCTTAGGCTCAAGTTCCAAGTGCAACACCTACAAGCGACAGGATGTCTAGTTGCAGCTTGGCGCGACCGACGAGGCGCGCATCATTCGCTGCATCGAATACTGCGACATCGCGCGCAAGCGCTACCCTCAGCATGAGCATTGCGCCGTGCTGGTGGGGCTACGACTGCTCCGGGGCAAGCCGCGTCGAAGTGGGGGTATCGTGGGGGTAGTGTTTGGTTTTATTTATTTGAAACAATACTTTCAAAATTTGAAATGGCGGAGCAGATGGGCCTGACACCAAACCTTTTCCATAGCACAACGCCTTTTCATTATCCATTTCATGGACCTGACCCGCGTCGACAGTAGCGTCTAGTCGCGTCGGACAAGCGCTGGTCGCGCGATTGCGTGTCTGCGCCCGGCGCCATCTAATCCCGCCAACATTGGAGGGGCGCCTATGCTGCAGGACAAAGGCACATTGACCGAACAAAGCGCATTTCGGGTACTGGACCCGGTCTGGATACCGATGCGCGACGGCACGCGCCTTGCAGCGCGGATCTGGATGCCAAATTCCGCAAGCGACGTGGCAGCACCTGTGGTTCTGGAGTATCTTCCCTATCGCAGGCGCGACGGTACCTTGCCGCGAGATGAGTTGACGCATGCATGGCTGGCCCGGAATGGATATGTCGGCGTCCGCGTGGATATTCGCGGAAACGGAGATTCCGGCGGCTTCATGACCGATGAATACTCCGAAGCGGAACTCGATGATGGTGTGCAAGTCATCGAATGGCTTGCGGCGCAGGACTGGTGTGACGGCTCGGTCGGGATGATCGGGATCAGCTGGGGGGGCTTCAACGGGCTGCAACTGGCGCAACTGGCCCCGCCTGCGCTCAAAGCTGCGGTGACGATATGCTTTACCGATGACCGCTACGCTGATGACATTCACTATATGGGCGGCTGCCTGCTGACCGAGAACAAGGGCTGGTCATCACAGATGTTCGCCTACTCATCGCGCCCGCCCGACCCGGAAATCGTGGGGGCGGCATGGCGCGACATCTGGCTGGACCGGCTGCGGACCCAACCCCTTCATATCGAAACATGGCTGGCCCATCAGCGCCGCGATGCCTATTGGCAGCGCGCCTCGGTCTGCGAGGACTACGGGGCGGTCAAGGCGGCCATCCTTGCTGTTGGCGGCTGGGCCGATGCCTATTCCAATGCCGTACCGCGCACATTTGCGGGCCTGAACGCACCTGTCGCAGGGATCAATGGCCCTTGGGCGCACAAGTATCCGAATGTTGCCTGGCCCGAACCTTCGATCGGATTCCTGCAGGAGGTGAAGGCCTGGTTCGACCATTGGCTGAAAGCCGAAGGCGATGCACCGGACATGTCGTACCGGATGTTTGTCATCGGCTCGGAACCGCCTGCCCGCCGGATGCTTTCTCGCAAAGGCCGCTGGATTTCCGAGCCAGCCTGGCCCTCGTCCCGCATCAGGCGCGAGGCGTTGTTTCTCTCCGATCCGGGACTTGGGGAGAAGCCCGGCACCACCCCGCTGATTGTGTCCAACCCGCAAACCGTCGGGCTTGCCGGGCAGCGATTCTGTCCCGGAATGCGCAGTCTGGACGAACTGGCCGACGATCAGCGCGCGGATGACTCGCTTTGCCTGACACTGGATTCGGCGCCGCTGGCAGAGCCGAAAGATATCGTTGGTGCAGCGCGTTTGCGCCTACGGCTGACACCTGACCAATCCAGCGGTTTTGTCGTCGCAAGGTTGTGCGACCTGCGCCCTGATGGCAGCGTCGCCTTCATCACGATGGGGGTCATGAACCTGACCCATCGGGACGGGCATGACACTGTCACTCCCCTGACACCGGGCGCGCAGGTAGCGGTGGATTTTGCCCTCAACGACATTGCCTATCATCTGCCCGCGGGACACTGCCTGCGGCTGTCGCTGTCGACAGCCTATTGGCCGATGCTGTGGCCCTCTGCTGCGCCGCTGTCACTGCAGCTTGACCCGTCAGACTGCGTGCTCGATCTGCCGGTCCGGTCGGTCATCGCCGAGGATGAGCCGCAATTCGCCCCCCCCGAGCAGACCCGCGAGGGCGCCTCGACCTTCTTGCGGCCAGAGGGGTTCACCCGATACGAAGAAAGGCTTGCCGATGGCACGCACAGGCTCACCCTGACTACCGATGGCGGGCTTGCGCGCCATGAGAGCACAGGGCTGGAATCGGGCAAGGTGATTACCGAGATGTGGGAGATCCGCGAAGATGACCCGCTGACAGCACGTCATGAAACGCATTGGAGCTACACCATCGGGCGCGGAGCGTGGCAGACACGCACCGAAACGCGCACGATCATGACCTGTGACGCGACACAGTTCCACATTGTTGCGCGGCTGGAAGCCTTTGAGGGTGCAGACTGCCTGATCGAACGCGACTGGGATTTCTCTGTCCCGCGTGATGGTGTGTAGGGGCCAATCTGACGCAGAAGAGAATCGCCACCAGAGTTTCAGACGCGAAGTGGCGCGAAAATCCTTGCTTGATTGCGCTTGGAGCGTAGGATTGACGCATGCAGGAACACATCGCGCGCAACCTCAAGCTGCTGTGCAGCTATGCCCCCTCGATCGCCGCGGTCTGCCGAAATCTTGGTATCAATCGGCAGCAGTTCACCAAGTATCTTAATGGCACATCGCGCCCTTCTGCGCGCAATATCCGGCGAATCTGCGATTATTTTGGCGTCGAGGAGGAAGAGCTGCGCCTGCCAAGTGGCCGGTTTGTCGAACTTGTCTCATTGCGCCCGCGCGCGCGGCATCTGCTGCGCGCGCTCGGACCTGCGGCGACCCATATCGACCATATGATCGCCGGATCGGTCGACACTCTGAAGCCCTACCGCGGCTATTACTTCTACTACTATTACACCCCCAGTCGGCCGGGGATGATTCGTCGGTCACTTTTGCGAATTTCCGAGCATAAGGGCGTCCATTACACGCGGCTGTCAGAGCGCATCCAGCCAGAAGAAAACCCGCTGGGCAGGTCGCATTTCATTCGTTACATCGGCATTGCCGTCATGCTTGGGGGCCGTATCTTCATCACCGACCACAATTCCAATGCGTTGCGCTCGTTGTCACAGACGATCCTGTTTCCGGCGGCGGCAGAAGTGCCAGAATACCTTACGGGCATGACGCTTGGGGTGCAGGGTCGCAGCGCCAGATCACCCTTTGCCGCGCAGGTCTTCCTGGAATATCTGGGCAAGGTCACAAACATACGCAGCGGCATGAAGCAAACAGGCATTTTCCCTGCCCAAAGTCCCTCCCTGCCACGGCATGTGGCACGCATGCTGGCTGTGCATGGTGAAGCACAGCATATGCTTACAGCGCTTGAGCTTCCGGCCTGACGCGATATGACGCAGATATCGCGTCATAAATCCCCTGTTTTCCGGAAATGCGCAGTTGCGTGGACGCTGGCATGACCCGCAGGATGATACGGCAACAAAAGAGAACTTCGCACGCGCTGACGCACTGTTCCAGCACTGGGAGAGGCCACCATGAACGACCCCAAGACTTCCACGATTTTTCCAAGCCTGACACGCCGACAGCTTCTTGCGGGAACCGCCGCCTTGAGCGCCGGGGCCATGTTCCCCATCGCTGCCTGGGCCGATGGCAGCCGCCTGAATGTCCGCGCGTATCTTGAACCCGATGACTATGACCCGCTTGATGCATCCGGGTTTCTGGAAGAACTGCTTTACGGGTGCATCTATCGCAAACTGATCCAGTATGTTCCGGGCGAGGAATGGGACTGGCAGCTTGATCTGGCCGAAAGCATCGAACAGACCAGCCCCACCACGATCGCCTTCACGCTGAAAGAAGGGCAGATGTGGTCCGACGGGTTTGGCGAGATCACCGCCGAGGATGTGAAATTCTCGATGGACCGGCATATGGTCGAGGAAAACAATTCCCGCATCAAGCCGGATCTGGGCTCGTTCACGCATGTCGAGGTGACAGGCAGCCATTCGGGCATCATCCATCTGGAACGCCCCTTCGCGCCCATCTGGACGATTGCGCTGCCTTATCTGGCGGGAACAGTCATCTGCAAGGAAGCGGTCGAAGCTGCCGGCGGAAAGATCACGTCAGCTATTCCGCCCGCCGTTTCCGGCCCCTATCGCGTGGCCGAGCACCGTCTGGGCGAGCGCTGGGTGCTGGAACGCAACCCTGATTTTTCGGGCGAGCCTGCCGATTTCGAACGTGTCGATCTTATCGTGGTGGTGGACGATTCCGCCGCCGAGATCGCCAAGGAAGCCGGAGATGTGGATTTCACCTCCATCGGTGCGGGTTCGGTCCAGCGTTTGCGCGACAATCCACCTGTCGGCGCGCAGATGACCGTGCATCCGGCGCTGTTCTACCACTGGGTCGGGCTGAATGTGCAAAACCCGAAGTTCGAGGATATCCGCGTGCGGCAGGCGATCATGCATGCCATCGACGTCCCCTCGATCATGCAGGCTGCGTTCTTCGATGTGGCAGAGCCATCGACGGGTATCATCGCTCCCGGCCTGATCGGGCACCGGCCCGAAACGCTTATCCCGCCGCAAGCCGATTTTGCCCGCGCCCGCGAACTGCTGGATGAGGCCGGGATCGACCGGCTGGAAATCAATCTGGATGTGCTGAACAATGTCACGCACACCACCACAGCGCAAGTCATGCAGGCCATGATGGCGCAGGCGGGGATCGACCTGAACATCAATGTGCACGAATCCGGATCCTTCTGGAGCCTTGGTGTCGCCGCAGATGGCGACCGCTGGAGGGATCTGGAACTGACCATCAAGCGCTTTTCAATGACGCCGGACCCTTACTATGCCACCGCATGGTTCGTGTCCGACCAAATCGGTGACTGGAACTGGGAGCAGTTCTCGAACGAAGAGTTCGACCGCTTGCATGATGAAGCGCTTTCCGAAACCGATCCTGACAAACGCGACGAGATGTATCGCCGCATGCAGGACCTTATGGAGGAATCCGGGGGCTACAGGTTCCTGACACATGGCGTCACTGCAAACCTGTTTGCCGACAGCATTGTGCCGGCAACACGCCCGGATGGGCAACCCCTGGTGCAGTTCTTCCGGCGCGCCTGATCTCTTGATCGCATGCCTGCTCGCCACAAGGCGGGCAGGCATCCGTCTTCTGGAAGGGGCGACAGACATGCTGCAATACGCCTTTCAGCGTGTGCTGCTGGCGCTGGCCATCATTTTTGTGGCGATCTCGGCACTGTTCACGATCATGATCACGCTTCCGGGCGACCCGACGACGGTTCTGCTGGGACCAAGGGCAACGCCGGAACTGCGCGCAGCGTTTCGCGTCAGTATGGGGCTGGATGATCCGGTTCTGGTGCAGATCGCGAATTTCTGGGGGCGCATTCTGAGCGGCGATATGGGCACGGATTACAACCGCAATCGCCCGGTTGCCGAAGCCGTGTTCAGTGCTTTGCCTCATACGATGGCGCTGGTCTTTGGCGCAATCTTCTGGTCGGCCACGCTGGGCATTCTGCTGGGGGCGTTTTCGGCCGACAATCGCAACAGCTGGCTTGACCGTGTCAGCGGTGTCTTGTCGGTCGGGTTCATCGCTGCCCCGTCGTTCGTGGTGGCCCTCTATTCACTGCTTCTGTTCAGCGTGACGCTGCGCTGGTTTCCGACCATTGGCGCGGGTGAGCCGGGCGATCTGGGCAGCAGGCTGTATCATCTGGCGCTTCCGTCCTTTGCCATCGGCCTTGCGTGGGTGGGGTATGTGGCGCGGATCGTGCGCGCCTCCATGCTCGAAACGCTGGGCGAAAACTACATCCGCACGGCGCGTGCGTTCGGGCTGACGCGGCGCAAGGTGATCTACAATTACGCGCTGCGAGTGGCCATCCTGCCCGCCGTGCAGGTGCTGGGCGTGGGGATCGGGGGCATGTTGTCCAGTGCGGTATTCGCGGAAATCGTGTTCTCGCGCCCCGGTATCGGATCGCTGATTTATGACAGCGTGTCGGGGCGCAATTACCCGGTCGTGATGGGGGCGATGCTGGTTGCCATCGGCTTTTTCGTCACCTGCGCGCTGATCGCGGATCTGGTCAATGCGGCACTTGATCCGCGCCAAAGGATGAAGTGATGGGCCAGTTCAGACATTCCCTTCTGGGTCGTTTGCTGGCGGACCCGATGGCGGTTTTTGCGCTGACGATTATCGTCGGGCTGATTGTTGTTGCAGTCTTTGCCGATGCGATCTCGCCGCATGACCACACGGCAATGAACCTTCCCGACCGTTTTGCGCCACCATCCACAACGTATTGGCTGGGAACGGACAATCTGGGGCGTGATACCTTTTCG
>SKKS01000447.1 GCA_007123625.1 Paracoccaceae bacterium | reverse complement strand
CGGCTCTAGAAATCGTTCAAGTGCCATCCGGCCCCCGCTCCAAGGCCCACAGGGCTGTGGGGCCGTTCAGCCACTGACCTGGGACACATCGCCTGCGATGCTGTCCGCAAGGGGCCGCCTCAGTTCAGCGTCCCGCGCATTTCAACCCTGCGGTTGACCGGGTCGAACGGGTCCGGAGCACGCGGGTTCATGTCGCCACGACCGAGCGCCTGCAACCGCTCGGCCGCGACGCCCAGTTCTATCAGATACGCCGTCACGGCACCGGCGCGGCGCTCGGACAGGTCAAGGTTATAGCTGGCGCTCCCGACTGCATCGGTGTGCCCTTCAACAAGGAAATCCGCCACCTCAAGCCGTGGATCGTTCAGCGCGGTGGCGAAGACGCGCAGGCTGTCGCGCGTTTCAGGCGTCAGCGCGTCCGAGTCGAATTCGAAATTCACCATCATGTCCAGCGCCGGGGGCACTTCGGGCTGACACTCCTCGGCGGTGCCGATGCAGATGGCGCGGGCGGCGCCCAGATCAATCGTGCCGATCAGATGCTCGACAAGCTGGTCCTTGGTGTAGGCGGGCTCGGCTGCGGCTTGCGAAATGCAAAGCGCGCAAGCTGCCGTGGAAAGAAGCATCTTCTTCATGGCTGGCCTCTCGGGCTGAATAATGCGTAACAGTAGCAGAAATCTGCTCTCAAAGCAATCTGCGCCGCGTATTGCGCAATATTCCTTCATTTCCGCGTCTGTTGATCATAGGCTTCGGCAAAGTATTTCAGAAACACATCCAGCATGCCGTTTTCATTGGCGTGGATCTTTGCATCCCAACGCTGGACATAGATCTCCCAGGCGCGGGCCTTGCGCGAGGCAAGAAGCGATTTTTCGGCGCGGGATTCTATGGCCTCGGGCGCAAGATCGTCCAGAAGGCGCGCCAGCGCGGGCTGCATGGCGGCGTGGGTGGCGTGCTGGTGGCGCTTGATGTCGTCGAACCCCTGCCGGATCGCGGCCGCGCCCCGCATGTACCCGGCGCGGGGCGGCCCGAACATGGTGCGCAGCGCCTCGTCCGGGCCGGGCATGAACTTGAGCGGATTGTTGTCCTCGCGCCCGATCATGGTGCGCTGGCCCGACCTGACCGATTGCTTGGCAATGGCCCGGGCCTGCAGCAACATGGCCAGGTCCTCGGCCAGAATGCGCAGCGCCTGCCCGATTTCGCGCGCGGTGTCCGCTTCATCGCCTGCCGAAAGGCTGCCGGGAGGAAGCCCGGCACCTTGACAGATCAGATCCATGAGCGCCCCGCCGCTCTGCGCGGAACTGGACCTGGATGCAGGGGCGTACTGCGTGTCAAACCCCGCTGGCGGCGCCGAATGGCCCGCATAGCCGGGGTGTGGTGCCTGTGGCGCAGGCGGGAACGACGTCTGCGTTGGGTCGGGCGGCATGGGCCGATGCTGCGCGGGCGTTGCCGCAAACGGGCCGTCGCCATTGCCGAAGGGGCTGCGTGCCGGGTCTTCGCCATACCGCGCGCCCCGGTCGGGTGCGGTGGCGCCCGGCTGGGAAGGAGGCGCGGCAGGTGTGGAAAAGGGGCTTTCGCTTTCGGGCGCGGCGTATCTGTCGCGGGGAGGCAGCGACGGCTGGGAGGCGTGGGGCTGAGAGGCGGGAGCCGAAGGCGCGGGCGGCGCGGAAAATGGGCTGGCGGCGTGGCCGGGGGCCTTGGGCGGGGTGGGGAAACCCCGGCTGTCGGGGGCATCGCGCGTCCCATGCAGCGGCGATTGCGGCAACGACTGTGGCAGCGCCTGCGGCGGAGCGCCCCAACCGCCCGTCGTTGATGCGGATGGGGCCGAATCACCTGTGCCGGAGGTGCCGAACGCGCTCCAGATATCTGCCCCGCCCCCGCTGCGATTGTCCGCAGTCCCTGCAAAGGCGCCTGACCCCATGCCGAAGGGGGTGGCCTGTGCCGGTTGGTCCGGGACTTCGACGAAATGGACCTGCGCCATGTAGAGGCCAAGCTGCAGGGTGTCGCCCGGCGCCAGCCGGTGGGGGCTTTTCATCCGCGTCGTTGCGCCATTCAGAAAGGTGCCGTTCGTGGACAGGTCATAAAGCCACCAGTCGCCCCGCTCCCATCGCAACTCGAAATGCCGCCCCGAAACGATTCGCTGCGGATCGGGAAGCACCCATCCCATACCGTAGTCGCGCCCCACGTCGAGCGATTGCCCTTCGGACACAGTAACTTCCACTGGCCCCCCATCGGGCAGTGTGGTCAGATTGGTCAGCCGGAGCGTTAGTTGGCGCATGAATAGGCCCTGATCTATGCGAATGGCGCGTCTTTGAGGTGCTTGCACGCATCTCCTGCGAAACAAATCCAAGCAAAATCATAGACACATTGCACGCCAAATTCGAGTCCGGCTGTCGCATTCTGGCGCTGTGCCGACAGGCTGACTACCTGAGACGCGAACGCGGCGCAGGTAGTCAGCCTGCGCCGAAGGCCAGCATCTGCATCGCGTGAAGGCGACGTTTCGCCGGTGCCTGATTGTATCGCAATTGCGCGCTTATCGGCGCGCCCTATTCGTGATACAGTCGATAACGGAGTGACGTGATGAACGCACCGGGTGAAAAAATGCGAAATGTTCCGAATTCGGCATTCATTCGCCACGCAGGCACGCGCCGTGTGGCGGTAGTTTCGGCTGCGGTTCTTGTACTGGCGGCTTCGGGCGCGGTGGCCTGGCCGGTGATCAAATCCGCAGCTTCCCCCCAGATGGTTCATGCCCCGGCAGCCGGGTCCGCGCCCGGCGCGGGCGAGGCACAAGTGTTTCGGGTTTCTGCCTTTGTGGCGGCGACCGAAACCTTCAGCACGCCCCGACCGCATGCACCGGCGCTTGGGTCCGCGCCCGGCGTCGATGTGCAGATGTCTCGGGCGCCGGACGCGCCGACTGCAAATCGGATGCGACCTGATCCGACGATGGAACAAGGGCGCGCTGCGCAAACTGACAGCGACTTCGCCCCCCCACCGCTGGTGGCGGTCCGGACTTCGGTCACGCCAAGACCGCGCCCTGCAAGATCGGTCGACAGCGCCATCTCGGCTGCCGACATCGCATTGCAACTTCCGCAGTTGAACCGCACTGCAACGGCACATGGTTTGCCGCCATCGACGGCAATGAGCGAGGTTCGCTTGCGTGGCGGACCAGAGGGATTTCCCCGCCGCTGGAGTGTTGGCGAATTCCGCTGATCACAGGGCGCACAGGCCGATCAATCCTTTCCGCTGCGCGCTTTCATGTGCTCAGGCACGCGTTGCAGACCAGCAAATGCCCGGTCGGGTCCCGGTTTCAGCAAGGCCACGGGATTCTTTGCGCAAACTCGCTTCCATGCTAACGATTGCTGGCAGGGAGATTTGACAGCGGGAGATACAGATGCGACCGGGAACACCATTTCGACCCGATATGGCGCAGGCGCTGCGTCGATGTGCCGTAACGGGGGCCATTGCCGTCGGCCTTGCACTAGCACCTGCCATTCCCGTTCAGGCGCAATCGGCGGAACGCTTCCACCTTGAACTCAACAACGTCGAGGATGCCGATGCAAGTTGCCGCATCACGTTCCTGGCGCACAATGAGACCGGCACGGATTTTGCCGAAACCTCGTATGATGTGGTGGTGTTCGACGAACGCGGGATCGTGTCGCAGCGGTTGATTCTGGAATTCGGCCAGCTTCCGCTGGGCAAGACGCGCGTGGTTCAGTTCTTGTTGGAGCGAAATTGCAGCGGGATTTCGCGGTTGCTGATCAATGGCGCCGAAGAATGCATCGAGGAATCGGGAAGCAGTTCGAGCACATGTCTGGACGCGCTGGTGACAAGTTCCCGCGCGGATGTGCAGTTCGGGTCATGAGCAGTGACGCAACGCCCCGCGCCGCGTGGTCCGGGGGGACGGGCTGCGCATGACCGGGGTCCTTCCGCATGAGCTGAGCGTTCTGGCGTGGCTGGTACTGGGCGCGCTGGGGCTGGTATCGGTTGCGGCGCTGACGGTCACCCTGTTCAAGCTGATCCAGTTCGGCCGTCTTGGCGTTGGGCGCGCGGGTGCTGTGCGTGGCGTGCTTGACGACTGGACACGCGGTGAGCGCAGGCAGGCCGCGCTGGCGGCGAAACGCGGTGACGGTGTGCGGTTGCGCGTGCTGGCGGTCATGCTCGATGCGCTGGATGCCCGCCCCGACGACCGTGCCCGCGCGCAAAGTCTGGCCACGCAGCGCGCGCTGGAAGAGCTTGCCCGGATGTCGGGCAGCATGCGCGTGCTTGAAGCGGTGGTGCAGGCGGCGCCGATGCTGGGACTCCTGGGCACAGTCATCGGGATGATCGAAGCCTTCGGGCGCATCGCCGCGACCACCGGCGCCGCTGACCCGGCCTTGCTGGCGTCGGGTATCTGGACGGCGCTGATCACCACGGCCATCGGGCTGGCCATCGCCATCGTGTTCTATTTCGTATCGTTGTGGCTGGACGGGCGGATCGCGCGCGAACGCGCGGCGCTGGAAAGCATGATCATGACGGTGATGAACACTGACCTTCCCGGTCAGGGTTATCGCTGAGCGATGGGGCCGGAGCCGTCCCCCACGGCGCTACGGGCCGGGTTCCTGACCCAGCCCGCGCGGCCCCGGCCCGGGTTTGCGCTGACACCGCTTGCGGACATCATGTTCCAGCTGCTGATCTTCTTCATGCTGACCACCAGTCTGGCACCCTATTCGCTGGTGCCGCTGGTGCGTGCCGCCGCGCCCGATGCCGGGGCGGTGCCGACTGCGCCTGCGCCTGCGCCCGACAGCGCGCAGCCCGCCATCTGGCAGCTGGGCGCGGGCACGCTGCGGTCGGGCGGGCAGGAAGTAGCACTTGAGGACTTGCCGCTGGTGCTGGTGGCGCTGCACGACTCGCGCGTGGCCGAGATATTGCTTTTCGTCACCGACACCGCTCGCGCGCAGGACATGGTGACGGTGCTCGAGCATGTGGAGCACGCAGGCTTCGTGCGGCTGCGGCTGATGGGGCGCTGAGCATGGCCTGGCGCGATCAGGACCGGGCAGGGCAGGGCGCGCGCGTCCTGCCGCCGCCCCCGGTGCGGCGTCGACCGGACTTTTCCCTGGCGACCGTGAACATCGTGCTGTTGCTGGTGCTGTTCTTTCTGGTGGCGGGCAGCATCGTCTCCGAGGATGAGCGCTTCGTCGATCTGCCGAAAACCCTGACCTTGCCGCTGGAGAACCTGCCGCGCCCGTTGCTGGTGATTGCCGCGGACGGTGCGCTGGCGCACGAAGGCCGGGCAATCGCCCCCGAAGACCTGGGCGCGACGGTCAGCGGCACCGAAAAGCTGTATGTAATGGCGGCGCGCGACCTGCCGGCCAACGCGCTGTTGCGCACGGTTGCTTCGGTGGCAGCCGAAGGGGTGGCGGTGTCGCTGGTCACGATCCGTCACGATCCGGGGGCGCCGCCATGAGCATGGTCTGGCAGGACGACCCGCGCGCCGGTGACCCGCCGTTCTGGCTTCTGGCTGCGTCGATGGCAGTGGCCGGGCATGTGCTGGTCGTGGCGGTGTCGATCCGGATGGCCGAGCCCTTCCAGCCGCCGCCAGTGATCGAAACCGAGATAGTGATCGAAACCATCCCCCTGTTCGCTGGCGGCCCCGAGGCTGTGCGGCAGGAGGCGCTTGCCGCCACCGGCGCCAGTGAACGCAGCGCAGATGGCGGCGCCAGCGCGCGCGCGGCTGACGATCCGATGGCCGCAGCGCTGGCCGCGGATGTCGGTGCCGACAGGGACACGCGCGCCGAAGCCACCGCCGTGGCGTCACTCGCCGCCCCCGACCGCGCGCCTACCGCGGACCCGCCCGCCACGCGCGGTGCCGACCAGTCGGCGGAGCGCGCGGTCCTGACGCCCACACAGAACCTTGCAGAAACCGCCGCAGAACTTCCAACGGACCGCGCAGCCCAAAGTCCGGCAGAGCGCTCTTTGGCGACAGCACCGGCCCGCAGTGCGCCTGCAAGCATAGATAGCCAGCGCCCGGCACTGCCGACACCTGCCCCGGTTGTCCAGACAGACGCGCCCAAATCCGGCACCGCAGTCCGGGCGCGCGCGGCGCCGATCGTGGCCGCCCGCCCGGACGCGGCCGAACCGATGCCGCCGGGGGCGTCGGTCCCTGCGCTGGCCGAACCCGGTCCTGCCGTGACCGAGCGCGCGACGGCAACAAGCCCGGATCGCGCCGGACCTCGATCGACACTGCTGCCTCCCGAATCCGTGCGCCCCGGTAGGGTGACGCCCCCGCAGCCAGAGGTCAGCGCCGCCGCACTCGCAATGTCCCCCGAGCGCCGCGCCGCCGCCGCTACCCCGGACGTGATGGAAGCAGAGCCGGGCGCGATCATGGCGCCCACGCACGCGGAAACTGCGACCGAGCCCGTGGCGCGCGCCACGTCCGCGCCGGTCGCCCTCCCGGAAGCTGCCCCGGTGGCCGCTGCGCCCCGCATAGCCCCGGATGCACCCGTGCGCGCCGATCGCGGTCCGTCGCGCGTTGCCGCCGCGCCCGCCGCTCCGGAGCGCAATGCCTCGCCTGCGTCCACCATGCCCACAGGCTCTGGCGCTGTCGAACGCGCCACCGCCCCCAGCCCCACCACCCGCAGCCTCTCTGCCGCAGCTCCCTCCCGCATCGCCCCTGATACCGCGCGCCCCGACCGGATCCGGCCCGAGCCACAGGAGATGGCAGCACTTGCCCCGCTGGACGATGACGCGCCGCGCCCGACCGGACAGGCGCCCGGCGATCTGGCCGCCCCGTCCGAAGTCGGCGCGGCAAATCCCGACGCCCGCGATCTTTATGCGCAGGTCCTGGACCACCTGCGCGCGCTGGAGCCACAGCCCTGCTTTACCGCGCTGCCCGCAGTGGCCGACGACAATACCCTGCGCTTCGAGGTATTCGGCCCCACGGACGCGCTCTTGCAGGACTTCCGCGCCGGGATCGAGGCGCGCACCGGGTTGATCCCCGGCATGGTCATGCGACCGATCACCGACGGCCAGTGCGAGACCCTGGACTTCGTGCGCCGTACCCCGGACTATCCGGCCTACAACCTGTATTTCACGCTTGAAAACCGCGAGATCGTCAGCGGCACGACTTT
>SKKS01000030.1 GCA_007123625.1 Paracoccaceae bacterium | reverse complement strand
TCTTCTGGTGGGATTGGTGGCTTGATCTGCCCTGGTGGCGCGATATCGCAGGAGGCGTCAATGGCTGAGTATCAGAATATCTTTACCCAGGTGCAGGTGCGCGCCGCCCCCGAAATGGGCATGGTTGAAGGCGTCGAGCTGGACAACCGCACCAAATCCGCGAGCTTTTCCAACCTTCTGGGTTGGTTCGGCAACGCTCAGCTCGGGCCCGTGTATCTGGGCACGATGGGTGTGATCTCGCTGGCTACTGGCGCGATCTGGTTCGTGATGGTTGGTCTGTGGTTCTGGGATCAGGCGGGGTACAACCCGGCAGTGTTCCTGCGCGATCTGTTCTGGCTGTCGCTGGATCCGCCTGCGCCCGAGTACGGCCTGAGCATCCCGCCGATGCGTGAGGGTGGCTATTTCCTCATCGCCTCGTTCTTCCTTCTGATCTCGGTCATGACCTGGTGGGTGCGTACCTACCTGCGGGCCGAGGCGCTGGGGATGGGCAAGCATGTGGCCTGGGCCTTTGCAAGCGCGATCTGGCTGTTCCTGGTTCTGGGGCTGTTCCGTCCGCTGCTGATGGGCTCGTGGTCCGAAGCGGTTCCCTATGGCATCTTCACGCATCTGGACTGGACCAACCTGTTCAGCCTCCAGTACGGGAACCTGTTCTACAATCCGTTCCACGCGCTTTCGATCGTGTTCCTCTATGGCTCGGCACTGCTGTTTGCCATGCACGGGGCGACGATCTTGGCCGTCAGCCGCTTCGGTGGCGACCGCGAGCTGGAGCAGATCGTGGACCGGGGCACGGCATCCGAGCGTGCCGCCCTGTTCTGGCGCTGGACCATGGGGTTCAACGCCACGATGGAGGGGATTCACCGCTGGGCGTGGTGGTTTGCGGTGTTGACAACGCTTACGGGCGGTATCGGCATCCTGCTGACCGGCACTGTTGTCGACAACTGGGCTGTCTGGGCTGACGAGCGCGGCTTCCGCCCGTCCTATGATTGAGGAGCACGGACATGGTTGAACACGACTATATCGAGGAATCCCGTACCCAGCGGCTGCGTAACTGGGTGCTGGCCGAGATGATGCGCGGTGCGGGCTACGCACTGGCCTTCCTGCTCTTCATCGGGGTGACCTACGGGATCATCTGGGGGGTCGGGCAACTTTTGCCCGATGAGAGCAAGAACGCGCCGCCGCCCATGCCCTACAGCGCGTATGAAGCGCCGCTGCTCTGGGCGCAGACGTAGTGCAGATCGGGGCGGGCCGGGGAAAACCGGCCTGCCCCCAACGGGGTTCGGGCCATTTCGCCGGTCCGGACGCGGGCATGTGACGCCCGGTTCCCTTTCCTGTTGGCGACAGGAAACTGGTGCCGTGCGGGGCAGCCCCACGGCACCCTTTTTCCATAAGGGGCCACGATAAACAACGAAGGGAAAGCCGATGTCACAGATTTCCGACGCCCCACTGACCGCTGCCCGCCCGCTTCTGGACCGCGTCGCAGGCCCCGCAGATCTGCGCGATTTCACGGACACTGAACTGGCCACTCTGGCCGATGAGCTGCGCGCCGAAACCATTGATGTGGTCAGCCGCACCGGCGGACACCTGGGGTCCAGCCTTGGCGTGGTCGAATTGACTGTGGCCCTGCACGCGGTGTTCCGCACCCCCTTTGACAAGCTGATCTGGGACGTGGGCCACCAGTGCTATCCGCACAAGATCCTGACCGGACGGCGCGCGGATATGGGCACCCTCCGCCAGGGTGGCGGGCTTTCGGGCTTCACCAAGCGCAGCGAGAGCGTTTTTGACCCGTTCGGCGCCGCGCACAGCTCTACCAGCATTTCCGCTGCGCTTGGCTTCACCATCGGGCGTGACATGGGCCAGCCCACAGGCGACGCGGTCGCGGTAATTGGCGACGGGTCGATCACCGCCGGCATGGCCTATGAGGCGCTCAACAACGCCGGGGCCGAGGGGCGGCGGCTGTTCGTGATCCTGAATGACAACGACATGTCCATCGCCCCGCCGGTGGGCGCGATGAACAGCTATCTCAACCGGCTCAATGGAGCCCATGCCAGTCTGGGCGAGATCGCTGAGGGTTTCATGGCCGCGTTGCCCGCGCCCCTGCGCGAACAGGCGCGCCGTGCGCGCGAACTTGCCGCTGGAAGCCCCCCGGACGCGACCATGTTCGAGCACATGGGGTTCACCTATATCGGGCCCATCGACGGCCATTCCATGCCCGACCTGTTGGCCACCCTGCGCGTGGCGCATGCCCGTGCCGAAGGCCCGGTGCTGATCCATGTGCGCACGGTCAAGGGCAAGGGCTACGCCCCGGCCGAGGCGTCGGCGTGCAAGTACCACGGGGTGGCCAAATTCGATGTGGCGTCGGGCGCGCAGGCGAAGGGCGGGGCGAATGCGCCCAGCTATACCAGTGTTTTCGGCAAGGCTCTGACCGACGAAGCCGCCCGCGATCCGCTGATCGTGGCGGTAACAGCAGCAATGCCCGGCGGCACCGGCGTGGATGTCATGGCCCGGCGTTTCTCGCGGCGGGTGTTTGACGTGGGGATTGCCGAGCAGCATGGCGTGACTTTTGCCGCTGGAATGGCGGCGACGGGGCTGAAGCCGTTCTGCGCGATCTACTCGACCTTTCTGCAACGTGGGTATGACCAGATCGTGCATGACGTGGCGCTGCAGGGATTGCCGGTGCGCTTTGCCATCGACCGCGCGGGTCTGGTCGGCGCCGATGGCGCGACGCATGCGGGTGCCTTCGATGTGGCGTACCTCAGCAACCTGCCCGGCATGGTCGTAATGGCCGCCGGGGACGAAGCCGAACTGATGCACATGGTCGCCACCGCCGCCGCCCATGACGACGGGCCGATCGCTTTCCGGTTCCCGCGCGGCGAAGGCGCGGGGGTGGAAATGCCCGAACGCGGGCAGGTGCTTGAGATCGGCAAGGGCCGTGTGTTGCGCGAAGGCATATCTGTGGCGCTGCTGTCTTTTGGCGCGCATCTGGTCGAAGTGCAGCTTGCCGCCGAGGCGCTGGCCGCGCGCGGGGTCAGCTGCACCGTTGCGGATGCGCGTTTTGCCAAGCCGCTGGACACCGACTTGATCACGCAACTCGCCCGCCACCACGAGGTCCTGCTGACCATCGAGCAGGGTGCGCAGGGTGGGTTCGGCGCGCAGGTGATGCATTTCATGGCGAATGCGGGGTTGCTGGATGCAGGGCCGCGGCTGCGCACCCTGACCCTGCCTGACCGCTTCATCGATCAGGCCAGCCCGGCCCAGATGTACCGCGATGCCGGGCTGACCGCCGACGACATTGCCCGCACCGCGCTGGCTGCCTTGGGGGTTGAAACCCTTTCCCGGGGCGCTTCGCGCGCTACGGTTGCATGAACGCTACGGTTGCATGAACGGTGTCTGAAGCCGCAAACTGACCGCAACCCGGAAGCGTGCTTCCGCCAACCAGAAGGAGCCCCGAAGATGGCGCAATCCGAATTGAAGAACACACCGCCCCTTTATGGATGGGTGATCGCGACCGGCATGGGCGCAGTCGCGTTCGGGGTGTCGTTGCTGCTGGTCGGGATCGAAGGGAACGGATCCGTGGCCATCGGGGCAGTGGTTGCCCTGGTTGTGGGCACGATCTTTACCATTGCCGAGAATCCGGCCCCGCCGCCGCGTGACCCGGCGACCCTGCGCAGCGCTGCGGCGCCGACAAAAGCGCCCGCCACGGCACCTGTCGTTGCACCCGCCAGCGCCAGCCCGGCGACGGCTGTTACGGTCGATGACACGCCGGACACTTCATTAGCCGAAGCGGTTCAGCCCAGCGGCCTGGATGCCCCGGAAGGTTCCCCGGACGACCTCAAGCAGATTACCGGAGTCGGGCCGGTAATGGAACAAAAGCTCAATGGCCTAGGCATCTTTCACTTCCGGCAGATCGCAAGCTGGTCCGAAGCCGAAGTCGCCTGGGTGGACGAGTTCCTGAACTCCAAGGGCCGCATTGCGCGGGACAACTGGATCGAACAGGCGGCGAAACTGGCGCAGTCCAGCACAGTCAACCCCCCGTCCTGAGCACGAATTCCGAAAGCGGCGCGTGCACCGCTTTCGGCATGGGCCGGCACGGAGTGACAAGCGCCTGCGCAAACTCCACTCAGGTGCGTTCAGTACCGCCTGTCATAGGGCTGGATCACAGCAAGCACGGTCGAGTCACCGTTCTCGCCGATGCTGAGCCGGGCCATGCGCAGGTCGCACATCAGGTAGCTGTCAGGTGTCTTGTCGATCAGGCTGACCGCCTTGACGTCGGCGGCCCTGCCATTGCGGCATTCCGCCAGCCCCAGCGAAATGCGGTCCTGATCGAACCGGTTTTCGCCCAGATGGCGCAGGTAGTGTATGCCGCTGGTGTCGCCGAACCGGTGCGGGAACATCCGGTGCAGCTTCTGGTTCGCGGCGCTCACGGCCCCGCTGTCAAGTTCGACCAGCATGGCCGACACGGGCATGTCGTGGAAAATGGTCTCGAACTTGCGCCGCTCCTGCTCAAGCGCCTCGTTCGCCTGGCGAAGCTGCTCGACCTGTACTTCGATCTCGACCTGGTGGGTCAGCAGATCCAGCGCCAGCTCGTCGATACTGACCGCCTCGCGCTGGAGCAGCGTTTCGAGCGACGGAAGCCTGCCATTCTGCAGCAATTCCGCGATCCGCCTGCGCGCGATCTGCTCGGTCGACTGCTCTGGGGTATCCGGGCGGGTCATTCAGGGCTCGCTTCATGCACCGGTATTCGCAGATTCGTGATGTCCAGATGTGTTACCACACATCCCCCGCTACGCAATGGCGACGCATGCATGAGAAACCAGCGCTTTTGCGTTGCCGAATGGCATGGATAGATGAGCGAGAACTGCGTCGCCTTGCCCTGCATCAATTCTGTAATCCCCTCCAGTGCCTGCCGCGCCGTTTCGTCCCCTTGCGCGGAGGCTCCCCTCAACACCTCAACATAGTTGACGCGCGCGCCGCTGGCCAGCGTGTTGGTGCCACCGTTCTCCATGGCGAAGCGTTTCCATGCATCGTTGACCAGAACGATCCCTCCGTCGGCATCCAGCACCACCAGGTTCTGCGGCACCGAATCGACAATGGATTGCAAGTAGCGCATGGTTTGAACACTGGAAATGTCTATGAAAGACAATACGATGCGCGCCTCTCTCTCTGTGCGCCCCACGAAGGGCTGCACCGTGACCAGCCAGCTTCGGCCGCTGCGGTCGGGAATTTCCTGGCGCACGGAAGCCTGGCTTTTCATCGCGGCGGTGATCACCGCCTCCACGTCGAAACCGGTCAGTCGGTGGGTAATTTCCGCCAGCGGGCGACCGGTGTCGTGATCGCGCAGGCGGAAAACTTCGGTTGCCTGCGCTGAAAACCGGGTGATTCTTCCCTGACCGTCAAGAAAGATCAGCGGGATGCGCGCCGCTCGTGACAGGCCTTCGAGATCGGCATAAGCCTCGTTCAGCTGCATGATCTTTTCCTGCAGCTCGGTGTTGACGGCGTGCAACTCTTCGTTGACCGATTGCAGTTCCTCGATGGTGCTTTGCAGTTCCTCGTTGCTGGCCATCAGCTCTTCGTTGCTGGCCTGAAGCTCCTCGTTGGCGCTGCCCAGTTCCTCGATCGTGGTCTTGAGTGTTGCGCGGACCTTGCCCAACTCGGTTTCAAGCTCGGTCACCCGCGACGCGGTCAGGGCGGAGATGTTTTCCTGCCTTTCCGTCGCTTCCGTGTGCGCCGTAGACCCGGTGATTCGCTCGAAGCTGACGGCCAGTTGCGATGGCGGACCCTTGCTGCCGGGCAGGTTGATGGGCCGCACCTGGAGGTTCACCGCGACATTGAACCCGTGTTCGTCATCATCGGGATGCAGGAACACGGACTTCGTCTCCGTACGGTCGCGCAGCGCCGAAAAGATCAGGGTCGATACCACGGCCCCGACCCGGTGCGGCAGCAGATGTATCAGATCCAGCGAAGCATCCCCTGGTTTGAACCGCAGAAAGGGGACCACATCACCGAACACATGGCGGATTTCGCGGTTGGCATCGACCACGACCGAAGGCGGCACGAATGCTGAGATCAGGCAGTCCGCGGCCGGTGCCAGCGCCTGCGCGACATCGCCCTGTGGTATGGTTTCGGACCGGGGTGCCAGGTTCTGGCGTGCCCGGCGCGCTTCGGACGACAGAAGGAAATCTTCGGTCGACAGGTGGCGCAACTCGCCCCGCAGGCGGAAAATCTTGTTGCGCCCCGAAACGGTATCCAGCAGCGGAGCCAGCTTGCCGGGTGTTTCAGAGCTGCCCATCATCACCGCGCCGGACCCCTTGAGCCCAAACAGCATCCGCCGCAGGGCGCGTTCCTGAGGCTCGGCGCGCAGATAGATGACCATGTTGCGGCACAGGATCAGGTCCAGATGCAGGAAAGGTGGGTCGCGCAGCACATCATGTCGCGAGAAGTTGACCGCGCGGCGCAGGCGCGGCGTGACCTGAAACGTATCGCCGTCCAGAGGGTTGAAATAGCGGTCGCGGACATCGGTGGGTATGCCCAGAAGCATACGCCCCGGATAGACCCCGGCCGAAGCCTGCGCCAGATAGCTGGGTTCGATATCGGTGGCAAAGACCTTGAGTTCGGTCTCAATGCCCAGCTCGCGCATCGCTTCAAGCGCGGTGATGGCAATCGAATAAGCCTCCGGGCCGGTTGCGCAGCCCACCGACCATATCCGATAGACCGAATCCTGTGACTGACTGCGCGACAGAAGGTCAGGCTTGATGACCTTTTGCGCGATGACGGCAAAGGCGTCGCTGTCGCGGAAAAACGCGGTGACCGGGATCATCATGTCCCGGCGAAGCTTGGTGACTTCGCCCTTGTTGGTTTCAAGGATTCTCAGATAGGCGCCGACATCGTGCTGGCCGGTCGCCAGCATCCGCCGCTCCAGCCGTCGCACAAGCGTGTGTGGCTTGTAGTTAGACAGATCGATCTCGATATGCTCGCCGATATGTTGCAGCGCATCCTCGATGGGGATCTGCGCTGCGTTGTCAATCTTGACCAGTTGCGGTTCGCGGTTCTCGCGGATTACCCCTTCGGTGAAACGCGCCAGTTCCTCGGGGGTGCCGGTTTCATGCGCCAGCC
>SKKS01000071.1 GCA_007123625.1 Paracoccaceae bacterium | reverse complement strand
GTATTTCCCGCATTGGCACCGCCCCCGGATGCATTACATTTCTCCTGCGAAACAGGACACTGCATGACCGGATTTGCGGCGCACCTTCACCCCCGGCCCGAGGGGCTTTATTGTCCCGGCGGGGATTTCTTCGTGGACCCGGTGCGCCCGGTCCACCGGGCGCTCATCACCCACGGCCACGCCGATCACGCCCGCGCGGGCCACACCCATGTGCTGGCCAGCCGCCAGACGCTCGACATCATGGCCATTCGTTACGGCGCCGATTTCGCCCGGCATCAACAGGCGGCCAGCGGCCCGCTGCGCATCGGCGGTGTAACGGTCAGCTTTCACCCGGCGGGGCATGTCCTTGGCTCGTCCCAGATCCGGATTGAAAGCGCGGGCGGGGTGTTCGTGGTCACCGGCGACTATGCCCGCACCCCCAGCCCCACCTGCGCCCCGTGGGAGCCGGTCCCCTGCGACGTGCTGGTGACCGAAGCCACATTCGCCCTGCCCGTCTTTCGCCACCCCGATCCCGGGTCCGAGATCGACAAGCTGCTTGCCTCGCTCCGCGCCTTCCCCGAGCGCGCGCACCTTGTCGGCGCCTATGCGCTGGGCAAGGCGCAACGGGTCATCATGCTTTTGCGGCAGGCAGGGTGGGACGGGCCGGTTTACGTCCACGGTGCCTTGCAACGCCTGTGCGACTATCACATCGCGCAGGGCGTGGCGCTAGGCGACCTGCGCGCGGCGACCATCACGCGCGGGGGCAAGGCGCAGTTCGCAGGCGCCCTCGTGATCGCGCCGCCCTCGGCCTTCGCCAGCACCTGGGTCCAGCGATTCCCAGATCCCGTGATCGCCTTTGCCAGCGGCTGGATGCAGGTGCGGGCCCGCGCCCGGCAGCGGGGCGTGGAACTGCCTCTGGTGATCTCGGACCATGTGGACTGGCCGCAACTGACCGCCACCCTGACCGAACTCGCCCCGGCCGAGACCTGGATCACCCACGGTCGCGAGGAGGCGCTGGTCCGCTGGTGCACCCTCAACGGCCACACCGCCCATGCGCTGAACATGGTCGGCTACGCGGACGACCCGGACTGATGCGCCGGTTCGCCACATTGCTGGAGCGGTTGGCCTTTACCCCGCGTCGCGGGGTGAAGCAGGCGCAGCTTGTGCACTACTTCGCCACCACACCGGACCCGGACCGGGGCTATGCGCTGGCAGCACTGACCGGGGATCTGGAATTGCGGCAGGTCACGCCGTCGCTTCTGCGTGCGTTAGCCGCCGAGCGGATGGACGCCGAGCTGTTCGCACTGTCCTATGACTATGTCGGTGACCTGGCCGAGACCATCGCGCTGGCCTGGCCCGACACCGTGTCGCCCCCCTCAGAGCCGCCGCCGCTATCGGCGCTGCTGGCGGAGTTGCAGCGCGCGGGCCGCGCCGAGCTGCCCGCGCTGGTGGCGGGGCGGCTGGATACGCTGGGACCGTCCGAGCGCTATGCCTATCTCAAACTTGCCACCGGGGGCTTGCGCGTGGGGGTGTCGGGGCGGCTGGCGCGGGTCGCGCTGGCCGAATTCATCGGTGTTGATATCGCCGCGATCGAAGAGCTGTGGCATGGCCTGACCCCGCCCCATGCCGCGCTTTTCGACTGGGCCAGCGGCGGCCCGCGCCCCGAACCCGCCCGCGCCAGCCTGCGCCCGGTGATGCTGGCCACATCCTTCGACGACATGGACCAGCGCGCGCTGGACCCTGCCGATTTCGCCGCCGAATGGAAGTGGGACGGCGTGCGCGTGCAGGCCGTGGTCGAAGGCGGGGTGCGCCGCCTTTATACCCGCACCGGACAGGACATCAGCACGGGATTCCCGGATGTTGTTGAGCGTCTGAACTTCGACGGCGTGATCGACGGCGAATTGCTGATCCGGAAGGGGGCGCAGGTGGCCCCGTTCTCGGACCTGCAGAAGCGCCTGAACCGCAAGCGGGTCGGGGCGGCGATGCTGGCCCGGCTGCCGGCCGCGCTGCGTGCCTATGACCTGATGGTGTGGGAAGGGCGCGACCTGCGCGATGCGCCTTTTGATACCCGCCGCGCGGCACTGGAGGCAGCCGTGGCGGGACTGGGGGACGACCGCATCGACCTGTCGCCGCTGCTGGCATTCGAAAGCTGGGAACAACTGGCCGCCCTGCGCGCCGCACCGCCAGAGCCGGTGATCGAGGGATTGATGCTCAAGCGCCGCGCCAGCCCCTATCTGGCCGGGCGGATCAAGGGGCATTGGTTCAAGTGGAAACGCGATCCGATGACCGTGGACGCGGTGCTGATGTACGCCCAGCGCGGGCATGGCAAACGGTCGGGGTACTATTCGGATTTCACCTTCGGGCTATGGGACGGTGATGCGCTGGTGCCCGTGGGCAAGGCCTATTTCGGTTTTACCGATGCCGAGTTGCGCGCCCTCGACCGGTTTGTGCGCGACAACACCACCGACCGGTTCGGACCCGTGCGCGCGGTGGCGCCGCTCAAGGTACTGGAAATCGCGTTCGAGGGGCTGAACCGGTCGCCGCGCCACAAGTCCGGCGTGGCCATGCGATTTCCGCGCATTGCCCGGATCCGAGACGACAAGCCCGCGGAGCAGGCTGACCAGCTGGACATGCTGCGCGCGCGATTACCGCCGGATGGCGGCTGAGGCACCCTGCATCCACCCAGGTCGGCGACAGTCAGGTTGCATTCGAAAGAAGCGCCCGCGGGCCGTGCCCACCCACCCACTCCGCACGCCTCGCGGGCGCTGCACGGTGCAAAGGGCACCGCGCAGGAAGGAGGGCAGGTGACAGGCGAACCGCGCTAGCGGCGCCCGCAGCGGCGCAGTTGCGTGTCATACATGATCGCTCGCGTCTCCACCCGCTGCGCAACGCCCAGAAGCCACGGCTTCGAATTGTAACTTTGGCGCCGAAAGCCCGCGTGCCCTTCGTGATACGCCAGATACAGGTTGCGCGCATCGTTCAGCGCGATGCCGTTGCGTTCGCGCGATTTCGTGGAATACCAGCCGATGAAGTCGGTGGCGTCATGGATGTTCTCGCGCCGCGCGCGGCGGTTGCCGGTTTCCTGGAGATACTCCTCCCAGGTGCCGTCCAGCGCCTGGCTGTAGCCATAGGCCGAGGATTGCCGCCCCATCGGGATCACCCCCAGCGTGTACCGGACCGGCGTGCGTGCATCGCCGATGAAGCTGCTTTCGGCGTGGATGATTGCCAGTTGCACCGGCACCGGGACGCCCCAGCGGCGTTCTGCCGCGCGGGTGGCCTGCAGGTACGCGGGCCGCTCGGCAATCAACGCACAGGCGTCGTTGGCGTTGCGCGGGGCGCTGAAATCCTGCCTGCCGCCACAGGCTGCCAGAAGCGCCGCCACAATGGCGAAGCGAATGATCATGCGCATCAATGTTACTGCCTTGCTGCCCGATTATTTGTTTTGACTGGATACTACCGCAAAATCCGCCTTCGGGAAACGCGAATTGCGCAGATCGTTGCGCCATACGGGGCAAACGGGGCGCATCTGGCGCAATTGTGACCATCCTGAGGCGCACGCGGCGCTTAACGGAACCTTCACCCCTGCGACCTAGGCTCGGACCTGGGTGAACTAAACAGGTGTGGGTATGCCGGGGCAAAATGACTCCAGGCCGATCGTGATCAAGCGGCGCAAGATCGTCGCGGGCGACGGCCATCATGGCGGTGCGTGGAAGGTCGCGTACGCCGATTTCGTGACGGCGATGATGGCTTTCTTCCTGATGCTCTGGCTTCTGGGATCGACAACCGACGATCAGCGCAAGGGGCTGGCGGATCACTTCAGCCCCACATTTCCGGTGCATCGTGTCTCGGCCGGGGGCGAGGGCCTTTATGGCGGGGACGAGATCAACGCGGGTGACCTGCTTTCGAACGTGGTCGACCGCATACAAGGCGAAGACCCGCTTGAGGAAGGCATGGCGGGCGAGCCGCAAAATGCATCCGAACTGACACTGGAGGAGGTCGAAACCATCCTGCGCGAGACGCTGGCCGCTGAGACAGACCATCCCGACGCAATGCAGCACATGGCGCTGCGCATGACAGACGCGGGGTTGCAGATCGAGTTGTTCGACCTGGATGATTCGCCGCTGTTCGACCCCGGAACCGACACCGCTACGCCCGTCACGCAGATGCTGGCCCGGGTCCTGGGCAACGTGCTGGGCGTGGTGTCGAACCCGATCACCCTTGACGGGCATGTGCGCGCACACGCGATTGTCGAACGCGAGGATCACGCCTGGCCGCTCTCGGTTTCCCGCCCCCGGGCCATCCACCGGATGCTCGAGGACGCCGGGATCGAACCGTTGCGGTTCCGGCGGCTGACCGGGCACGGCGACCGCGTGCCAGTGACCGGCAACCCGATTGCGCCGCGCAACAACCGGATCGAGCTGCTGCTTCTGCGAACCGACAGGCCAGGTCGGAGAAATTAGGGGATATTTAAATGTAGCGCGCGATGCTGCGTCGGGAATCGGAACCTTGGCACAGGAAAACGCCCATGAGCATGAACATGACTTCGTCGATGAACGCCGGGATCGCCGGGCTGAGCGCTAATGCAACGCGACTGGCCACTATCTCGGACAATATCGCGAATTCCGGCACCCACGGGTACCGGCGGGCGCGCACCGGGTTTCACGCCATGGTGCTGGGCGACCCGGTGGCCAATCAGGGCAGCTACGCTGCGGGCGGCGTGCGCACGATCACCACGCGCCTGGTCGATCAGGGCGGCCAGATCGTCAGCACACAGAACGCCACCGATCTGGCCGTCAACGGGCGCGGGTTCTTGCCGGTTACAACCAGCCTGGGCGCCCGGAACGGGGGCGATGCGATGCCCTTCATGCTGACGCCGACCGGGTCGTTCCGGTTCGATGCAGATGGCTACCTGCGCAATGACGCGGGGCTTACGCTGCTTGGCTGGCCCGCATCCGCGGACGGCACTGTCGCGCCGGCCAACCGCAACAGCGCCGACGGGCTGGTGCCGGTGCGGCTGGTCAATGCGCAGCAAGCGCCACAGGCGACATCGCAGGTGTCGCTCGGGCTCAACCTGCCTGCCACAGGCACCCTGCCCGATGCGCCGGGCACGGGCCACGAGCTGACGCTGGAATACATCGATACCTTAGGCCTGCGCCAGTCCATGCAGGTCGGCTTCACGCCCACCATCGACCCGCTGACACACACCAATACCTGGACCATGCAGATCGAGGATCCCGCCAATGGCACGGTCCTTGGCACATATGCTCTGCAATTCGGCAACGGACCCGCGGATGGCGGGCGGCTGGTGGATGTCACCGCCCAGGGCGCCAGCCCGGCCTTCGATCCGGATACAGGCACGATCGCCCTGACCATCGACGACCAGGAGATCGCATTCGAAATCGGGCGCCTGCTGGACCCCGACGGGATGACCCAGACCGCCGGTCAGTTCAGGCCGCACCGGATCGAAAAGGACGGGTTTGCCGCGGGCCAGCTTCTGGGCATCAACGTGACCGAGGAGGGGCTGATCCAGGCGATCTATGACGAAGGGCTGGTGCGCACCCTGTTCCAGGTCCCGCTGGTGGATGTACCCAATCCCAACGGCCTGATGGCGCTCAGCGACCAGGCCTATCGTGTCTCGGCCGAAAGCGGCGGGTTCTTCCTGTGGAAGGCCGGCGACGGGCCCACCGGCACGATCATGGGCAACGCGCTGCAACAATCGGCCACCGACATTGGCGAAGAACTGACCGGGCTGATCCAGACCCAGCGCGCCTATTCCTCGAACGCCAAGGTCATCCAGACCGTGGACGAAATGCTGCAGGAAACGACCAGCCTGAAACGGTAACCTGCCGCGCCGACGCAGGGCCGCCCGGGGCGTTTGACCCACGCCCCCGAATGCGGCACGCCTGCGGGCGGCAGTTGCCAGACCACGTCAATGGTCGCGGGCTCCGGGCCGCCCGCGCCGCTTCATTCGCCCGGGTTTCCCGAACCACCCGTGCCTGCTTACCGCAAGGATTCCGTCGATGTCACTCAATGCCGCCTTCTTCGCCGCCGGAACCGGGCTGAGCGCCACAGCGCGCAATGCCTCCGTCGTAGCCGACAATATCGCCAACAGCGGCACCGAAGGCTTTGCGGCGCGGCAGCTTGGTCTGTCGTCGATGGGGGCAGGCGGGCTGGCCGGAGGGGTCCGCGTGAGCGGCGTGCAACGCCTTGCCGATCCGGGCCAGACCGCCGCACTGCGCCTGTCGGGGGCGACGGACGCCGCAGCGTCCGAGGTGCAGGCCTTCTGGCGCGACATGGAAACGCTGGTCGGCACCGACGGCGCACCCGGCGCGCTGACCGCCCGGATCGATGCGCTGGGCGCGGCCATGATCCAGGCAACCTCTGAGCCTGACCGCGATGTGCACCTGGCCCGGATCGCCCAGGACGCGCGCGACCTTGCCCGCACCTTCAGCCGGATCGAAACCGGCATCACGGACAGCCGGACCGACGCCGACGCCCGGATCGCGCGCGACGTTGCGGCCCTGAACACGGCCCTGCAACAGGTCGAGCGGCTGAACACCGAAATCGCCCGCACCCTTGTCATGGGCGCGGATGCCAACGGGTTGCTGGACGAACGCCAGCGCGTAATCGACGCACTGTCCCGGATCGTCCCGGTCCACGAGATGCCGCGGCCCAACGGCGCGGTGCGTCTGATCAGTACCGGTGGCGCCGTGTTGCTGCACACCAGCGCGGTCGAAATCGACTTCACCCCGTCGCCCCATGTGGGCCCCGGGCAGGATCTGGCCTCGGGCTGGCTGTCAGGGCTCACGATCAATGGCCGCCCGGTGGAAACGGGACCCGACGGCCCCCTTGCAGGGGGTGCGCTGGCCGCGCGGTTCGAGATCCGCGACCGGCTGGCCCCCGAGCTGCAGGCAGGTCTGGACCGGCTGGCCGCCGATCTGCAAGACCGCTTCGCTGCCCCCGCGACCGATCCGACCCTGCCGCCCGGCGCGCCCGGCCTGCTGGCCGACACCGATCCGGCGGCGGGCACGGTCGGACTGGCCGGGCGGCTGCGCCTCAATTCGCTGGCCGACCCGGAACAGGGCGGCGCGCTCTGGCGGCTGCGTAGCGGCTTGGGCGCCCTCGGCCCCGGCCCGGTCGG